>NZ_ARPN01000048.1:0-241 GCF_054966645.1 Pseudoalteromonas sp. SANK 73390 | reverse complement strand
TGCGATGTTTATCTCTAGCGCTTTGTTATGCATCGTCAGCGCGTCATCCAGCTTACCCTGTGTTTGATAGACATTGCCGATATTACCGTATTGATTGGCCATGCCTTCCTGACGGCCCAGTGCTGTGTTTATCTCTAACGATTTTGTCATACATCGTCAGCGCGTCATCCAGCTTACCCTGTGTTTGATAGATGATGCCGATATTACCGTAGTCACTGGCCACGCCTCCTTGATGACCCAG
>NZ_ARPN01000047.1:0-62288 GCF_054966645.1 Pseudoalteromonas sp. SANK 73390 | reverse complement strand
TAGAGCCTGCGTCGCATAGTTATTCTATGTAAGTCAGGTGATAACGTAGAAAAAATGCCCGAATGGCGCTGTCCAAAGGCTTCAACCAAAGGCTTCCACTACTTTGTCATTCGCAACTGACATAAATTATTATGCTGCATTGCTCATTTCGCGTAATGAAAGCCTTTGATTTGAACAAAATTCATACCTCAAAGATCAACAACCCCTACTTTAATTTAACAAAGAGAGTCGCTTACAGTCTTGGCGTAATTCTAAAGTATCTGTTATATTTGCTCGACTAAGTTAGCATAAAAATAATAACCAATATAAGGGTTTAGCCGTGGCCAATCGCCGACCCCCTTCGCGTTTAGGTATACACTCGCTCAGTGTTAAACTATCTGTACTTATTTCAGCGGTATGTGTGATCGCGGGCATTTTTGCAGCTGCATTAATGCTAAAATCAGAAGAGAGGCAGCTTGCTCAAGAAGAGTATGAGCAGCTTAAACATGTTAGCCGCCAAGTAGTTAAACGTTTTAATCAGTATTTAGATCATAAAGCTAACCTCGCTGAGCAAGCGAATACGACTGTTGCAAAAGAGTTACTGTATCAAACAAATAATGTATCTAACGTGCTACCTGTCGATATTAGTTTTAAACAAGGTGTATTCCAAAGTACCGCCAGCAATGGCCTATCTGCTGCACAGCTTAAAAGTGTTGAACTGACCACTGAGCAGCAACACCTTTTTTCTCAATCAGAATCGTTATGGAACGTGTTAGCCCCCGCGCTTTTACAAGACTTTTTTAATTTTTACGTTAACATGAATGCGGGTTTTGTACGTGTATCGCCGCCTAATGCCTTAATAAACAATGAAGATAAACAGCTGGTATTTAATTCTCATTTTTTGCCCATGCTTCGAGAGGAGTTAAACCCTACCAGAGAAGGGCTTTGGTCAGACGTGCATTTCGATAAAGTGTGGAATAAGTGGGTGATTAGTATTTTAGTGCCACTCTATTATAAAGATGAGTACGTTGGTTTTACAGGCTCAGATATTGAACTTAAACATATGTTATCTCAACTTTTCTTATCAGATGACCATCAGAATTTTGCGATTGTTAATACACAAGGAAAGGTAATAGCTGCACCTAGCATGAATAAATCGAGTGTACAAAATCATGATACGAATATGCCTTTAGCACTTTTTCCTGAACTGGATAAAGTATTCCAGCCTGTTGTTGAAGCCAAGTTGTTTGAATATCAGGGGGAGTTTCAGCGTGAAGGACAAGCGCATATTATTAACATTGTTAAACTCAAACAGTTAGGTTGGTATTTAGGTGTTTATAAAAAACGGGATTCAAGTTTAACCACCATTGAAGCGTTGAAAATAAAGTTTTTTGGATTATTTATTTTATATGCCGCGTTTGTTGCATTGTTGCTCCATCAGGTTTTATATCAGCTTGTTTTAAGTCGTATTAATGCACTTGTTGGAGCTGTTAGTGGTTTTGGAAAAGGTTTGTGGGAAACACCTAACTTACCAACGAGTAATGATGAAATAGGACTACTTAACGATGCGGTAAATAAAATGAGTAGTGAAATTAAAGTACTCGTTAGTGGTTTAAACCAGCGAATTGCAGAAAAAGAAAAAGCAGAAAAACAAGCAAATCGACTATCTAAAGCGGTGTCTTTTTCTGGCACTGCAGTGGCAATTACCAATGGTAAGTTTGAAATAGATTATGTAAACCCAAAAATGGTCGAAATGACAGGGTTTACTCCAGAGCACTTTATTGGTCAGTCGCTGCTCAATATTATCTCATCCGATATGGCTATTTTGGTTGATGATATTGACATAGACCTAAGAAGTCGAAATTACTGGAGGGGTGATACAATACTTGCAGGTTCTGGCGTTGCCCCAATTTGGGTGAGCCTGAGTATTTCTCCTATTCGTGAAGTAGATGGCACTATTTCAAGCTATGTTGCTTCAGCTCAAGATATTTCTTTTGTCAAAGAAAGCCAACGGAAAATGGAAGAGTTAGCGTACTTTGATGCATTAACGGGTTTAGCGAATAGAGCGTACTTTAGAATGCAACTGCGAAAGTCGATGGCTTTAGCGGGGCGAGGTCATTACGCCTTTGCGCTGTTTTATTTCGATTTAGATGAATTTAAACGGATCAACGATACTTTAGGCCATGATGCCGGGGATAGGTTGCTGGTTGAAGTGGCTGAGAGGCTTAAAAACCGATTGCGAGCAGAAGATACCATAGCTCGCCTTGGTGGGGATGAATTTGCGGTGTTACTCAGTGGGATTGATAATCGTGATAACGCGATGGATGTCGCACATACAATTCAGCGTACAATTAATAAGCCAATTAAACTTGGTAATAATGAGGTGATTGTGAGTGCCAGTATTGGGATTACTATGGCACCTTTTGATAGCCAAGAAGAAGAACAATTGCTAAAGCATGCAGATTTAGCAATGTATGAAGCAAAAGCGAAAGGGCGTAATACTTTCCATTTTTATTCTCAGGAATTAGATGCCGCTGCGAACGAGCGGTTATATATTGAGAATGAGTTACGTATTGCGATTAAAGAACAGCAATTTAGACTACACTATCAGCCCCAAGTTAATAGTAAAACTTTGGAGGTAATAGGTTATGAAGCTTTAATCCGTTGGTATCATCCTGAGCAAGGCTTTATTCCACCAGATAAGTTTATTCATATTGCTGAAGCCACGGGTTTAATTGTTGAGTTGGGTGCGTGGGTACTTGAAGAAGCGTGTGGTTTTTCAACTCAGTTACAAGCAATGGGTAAAGCAGGTAATATGTCGATTAACCTCTCTGCTCGTCAGTTTAAAGATGAACGTTTAATAAGCACTTTATCTGAAGTGTTTACACGTACTAATATGTCACCGCATTTGCTGCATCTTGAGTTAACAGAAAGTATGTTAATGGGGAATGTGGAAGCGGCAATTTCACAACTCCATGAGATTAAAAAATTGGGTGTCGCTTTATCGATTGATGATTTTGGTACAGGCTATTCTTCCTTGAGCTACTTGAAGCGTTTTCCTGTGGACATGTTAAAAGTCGATCGTTCTTTTGTTAAAGATATTCCTGAGGACCAAAATGATATGGAGATCACGGCTGCAATAATTGCTATGGCACAAAAGCTGCAGTTGCAAGTTGTTGCTGAAGGTGTTGAAACAAAAGAGCAAGTTGAATTTTTACAAAAAAATAACTGTTTTATTGTACAAGGCTACTTTTATAGCCCTCCAATTGCAGGTTCTGAGGTTGCCGCATTTTGTGAACGGCTAAAGCTAAAACAGCTTAGTTAAGTCTTTATTTATGATATTAAGTTGTGATTAGCTGGTGTGTTGGTGTCTCTGTGCTTTTATTCGCAACTGCAATCGCATAAAATGCACCGCTATTGTGAAAAGAGGTAAAGAGTGACTATGCGTGTTGCATTAGGTATTGAGTATAATGGTGCAAATTATAGTGGTTGGCAACGACAATCACATGTGAATAGTATTCAACAAGAGTTAGAAACGGCGTTGTCACGGATATGCAATCATCGTGTGGATATTGTGTGTGCAGGACGCACCGATGCAGGTGTACACGCGACAGGCCAAGTTGTACATTTTGATACTCATGCTCAGCGAGATATGAGTGCTTTTACCCTTGGGCTTAATTCGCAATTACCAGATGACATTGCTATTCGCTATGCGGTGCAAGTTGATGATGAATTTCATGCACGCTTTAGCGCCACGGCAAGACGCTATCGTTACGTAATTTATAATCACCCATATCGACCAGGAATTTTACGCAGTGGCGTGACGCACTATCACCATCAGTTGGACGAAAAACTGATGCAAGCCGCTTGTCCGGCCATGTTAGGTGAGCAAGATTTTACTTCTTTTAGAGCGGTTCACTGCCAGTCTAATACACCTTTTCGCAACATTCACCACTTAGATGTTCAAAGAGTTGGCAAGTATGTGGTGATAGATATCAAAGCTAATGCGTTTTTGCACCATATGGTAAGAAATATTACTGGGTGTTTAATTGATATTGGTATTGGTAAAGAATCACCTGATTGGATGGTGCATTTATTGACCATCAAAGACCGTACTCAGGCCAGTGCTACGGCTAAACCAAATGGCTTATATTTGGTTGATGTGGATTATCCTGATAAGTGGCAAATTCCTTCAACGCCACTAGGACCATTGTTTTTACCGGAATAATCATTCAAATTAGTTGCTAAAGAGCTAGAATATATTGGACTACTAAGACCAGTTTTTTATATCTCTGGCAACTAATTCATGTTTTAATTAATAAAATTTGTCTGTACAGACACAGACATTGCGACACAGAATTAGCAATAAGAGAGTTGCCAATGAGTTGGTTAGAAAAAATCTTACCTAAGACGACTAAATCGACAGGTAAAAAAGAGATCCCTGAAGGTGTTTGGGCAAAATGTGCCGATTGTGATTCTATTTTATACAAAGCCGAATTAGAAAAGTCTCTAAACGTATGTCCTAAATGCGATCATCATATGCGTTTGAGTGCTAGAAAACGTTTGGAGCTATTTTTGGATGATGCTGAACGTCAGGAATTGGGGGCGCATCATGAGCCAAAAGACATTCTGAAATTCAGAGATTCAAAAAAATACTCAGACCGTATTAGCGCGGCCCAAAAAGTCAGTGGTGAAAAAGACGCGCTGGTTGCCATGAAGGGTCGCCTTAAAGGAATGCCTGTGGCAGCTGTATCATTTGAGTTTGCTTTTATGGGTGGCTCAATGGCATCTGTTGTTGGTGCGCGCTTTGTTGATGCGGTAGATGAATGCTTAAAACATGATATGCCATTGATCTGCTTTTCATCGTCAGGTGGAGCACGCATGCAAGAGGCACTGATGTCATTAATGCAAATGGCAAAAACCAGTGCTGCACTGGCTAAAATGTCCGAGCGTGGATTGCCATTTATCTCAGTATTAACAGACCCAACAATGGGAGGTGTTTCAGCCTCTTTAGCGATGCTTGGAGATATCAACGTTGCTGAACCAAAAGCGCTTATTGGTTTTGCAGGGCCTCGTGTTATTGAGCAAACAGTACGTGAAACACTTCCTGAAGGGTTCCAACGTAGTGAGTTCTTACTAGAGCATGGTGCAATTGATATGATTGTCGACCGCCGCGAAATGCGTGATACATTGGCTCGCATTTTGGCAAAATTTATGGACTTGCCTTCTACTGAACAAGAGCATAGAGTAGCGTAAATTTCTTTAGTTAAGCTACTATTTGATGACAGTTCATACTCCAAGCCAATCATCAAGCCTTGATGATTGGCTTTGTTATATTGAGGGTGTTCACCCTTCAACCATCGAAATGGGACTCGAACGTGTAAAACGCGTTGCTGAGCAAACCCAGATACTCAATACATCAAGCAAGATTATTTTAATCGGTGGCACGAATGGTAAAGGCACAACAGCTCGTTGTTTAGAATCCATTCTACTGGCCCAAGGTTATCGTGTTGGCACTTACGCTTCTCCTCATTTAATGCACTATAACGAGCGTGTTCGTATCAATGGCAAAGCGTTAGATGACCAAGATCATATCGATGCATTTTATATGCTGGATACAGGCAGAGGCGATACGCAACTGACATTTTTTGAGTATGGTACATTGGGCGCGCTTGCAATATTTAAGCGCTATAACGTTGATTTTATACTTTTAGAAGTGGGTTTAGGCGGGCGTTTTGATGCCACAAACATTGTGACCCCTTATGCGAGTGTGATCACCACTATTGACTTAGACCATAAAGAGTACCTTGGTGATACTAGGGAACTTGTTGGTTACGATAAAGCTGGTATTTTTAGGCCTAACACCGTTGCAATTGTTGGTGATTTAGATATACCTCACACAGTCACTGACTACGGTCAAGCAATTAACGCAGACATGGTGTTGGCTAATCGTGATTTTAACCATTCAGTTACGCTTGAGGGTTTTAAATGGCAGTATCAAAACTACCATTATGAATTTGCCACGCCAACTATCCCGATTCAAAATGTTTCAACAGCGCTAACACTACTTGCTAAACTGGCTTTACTACCAGCGCAAGAGGTGATTACTTCATGCTTAGCTTCACTTACCGTAGAAGGGCGTTTTCAATGCTTGAGTGACACGCCTAAAGTATATACCGATGTGGCGCATAATCCTGAATCAGCGCGCTATTTACGACAAAAAATGATTCAGCTAAAGTCACAAGGGTTTAAAATTCATGCATTAATCGCTATGCTTGCAGATAAAGATAAAGCAAGTGTGATCAACGAAGTATCTGGCGTGGTTGATATTTGGTCATGTTCTTCTTTGCAAGGTCCAAGGGCTGAACAGGCAGAGAACTTGCGTGCTTTATTACCCTTACAAGCAACATGCTACAGTGATATTAGTTTAGCGCTAGATAATATTGTTCCGATGCAGCCAAGTGATACTGCACTTATTATATTTGGCTCGTTTGTTACAGTGGCTCAAGCCATTGAGTATTGGCAAAAATAAAAAATAGAGAGTAGTAACGTGGACTCAGGATTTATAAACCGTTTAGTGGGCACTAGTATTGTTGTTGTAGCCGCCATCATTTTTATTCCAAATATTCTTGATGGTGAAAAAGTGCACTTCAAAGAAGGCTTCAAAGCAATTCCTGAGCGTCCTGAGTTCGCAACCGTAGACTTACAAGCTGTTATTGATGAACGTGCAGCTCAAGGGCCGCAGGTGCAAGGTGCACCGATTGAAGATATTGCATCTGATGATCACAAGTTTGTTGCCGCAAGTACTGATGACGATATTACCGTTGAATCCCAAGAAGCGCCAACACAGAGCGATAAACCTAAAATTGAACAAAAATCAACGCCTAAGCAGGTTGCTATATCAGCGTCAGAACCTAAACGCGTGCCTAGTTCTAACTTAACAAGTATGGCCTATGTGATTCAATTAGGCAGCTTTTCTCACAAACCAAACGTTGATGCGTTAGTGGCCAAGCTCAAGAAAAATGGTTTTAAAGCATTTACACGACCAGTTAAAACACCTAACGGTACACTCACTAAAGTGTTTGTAGGGCCTGATTTAAATAAGGCAAAACTCGAAGCTAAGTTACCAAAATTAAAGACATTAACTAAACTTAATGGGCGTTTGACACAATTTGAAATTGTAAAATGATCTGGTAATTACCCTGCAGCTCTTATAGAATGCGCCCCAAATTAACGACTTATTGGTTTATATGATCTGGGTTGATTACACCATTGCCGGTATCGTCGGATTATCGACTTTATTTGGATTAATTCGTGGCTTTGTAAAAGAAGCGATGTCATTAGCCGTTTGGATTGGCGCCTTTTTCATCTCCAGCTTGTTTTACCAATATTTAGCAACCTTCCTAACTCCCATTTCAGAACCCCTTTTAAGAAATGCCGCCGCAATTGCCATATTATTTTTTGCGACGTTACTGTTGGGTGGATTTGTTAACTATATTTTAGGTGAGATTGTGCAACGCACAGGCTTAACCGGCACAGACAGGATCTTTGGATTAGTGTTTGGTGCTTTAAGGGGCGTGTTGGTCGTGAGCGCCTTATTGTTTTTTCTGGATGCATTCACCAATGCGCCAAATACGCAGTGGTGGCCAGCATCTACTTTGATCCCTGAATTTGGCTTTGTAATAGAGTGGTTTTTTTCCTATCTAGAGCATAACTCCAGCTTTTTAAATTCAGTAAACCGTTAATCGGCGAGGAAAATTTAATGTGTGGTATCGTTGGGATAGTCGGAAAGTCTCCTGTTAATCAGGCGATCTATGATGGCTTAACTGTTTTGCAGCACCGTGGTCAAGATGCGGCAGGTATAATTACCATTGACAACAATACGTTTAGCTTACGTAAAGCAAATGGCTTAGTAAAAGATGTGTTTCATACACGTCATATGAAGCGGCTACAAGGCAGCATTGGTATCGGTCATGTACGTTACCCAACTGCAGGATCTTCAAGCTCAGCTGAAGCGCAGCCTTTTTATGTAAACTCACCTTTTGGAATCGCGCTTGCGCATAACGGTAATTTAACCAATGCTGAGGCACTAAAAGAGCGGTTATTTACTCAGGCTCGTCGTCATGTTAACACCACGTCGGACTCAGAAATTCTTTTGAATATTCTTGCTCACGAATTGGGCAAGACACAAAAGATGAAGCTGGATGCGCAAGATATGTTTGCAGCTATCAGTGAAGTCAATAGTCAAGTTATTGGTGGTTATGCAAGCATTGCCATGATCATTGGTCATGGTGTTTTGGCATTTAGAGACCCAAGTGGTATACGCCCCTTAGTATTTGGTAAGCGTGAAACCGCGCAAGGTACTGAGTACATGTTTGCTTCTGAAAGTGTGGCGCTGAAAATTGATGGTTATGATTTTGTCCGAGATGTAGCGCCGGGTGAAGCGATTTATGTTAACGAAGCTGGTGAATTCTACTCACAATCTTGTGCTGAAAAAACCAGTCATTCACCCTGTATTTTTGAGTTTGTATATTTTGCACGTCCGGATTCTGTTATGGATAAAATGTCGGTGTACGCAACTCGTATGAACATGGGTACTAAGTTAGGTGAAAAAATAGCTAAAGATTGGTCAGATAAAGAGATAGATGTGGTAATACCTATTCCTGAAACATCTTGTGATATTGCTTTAGAAATAGCTTCAATATTAGATTTGCCATACCGTCAAGGCTTTGTTAAAAACCGTTATATTGGCCGCACTTTCATTATGCCTGGTCAGGAAATGCGTAAAAAGTCGGTGCGTCGTAAGTTAAATGCAATTGACAGTGAATTTAAAGGGAAAAATGTACTATTAGTCGACGACTCAATTGTACGTGGTACTACCTCAGCGCAAATCGTTGAGATGGCTCGTGACGCTGGTGCTAAGAACGTTTACTTTGCGTCTGCTGCGCCTGAAGTACGATTCCCTAATGTGTATGGCATTGATATGCCATCTGCAGCGGAATTGATAGCCCATGGTCGTGAGGTTGAAGATATCAACGCAAGTATCGGTGCTGATGGTTTAATCTATCAATCACTACCAGATTTAATTGCAGCGGTACGTGAAGAGAATCCTGAGATAACCAGTTTTGAAACATCCGTATTTGATGGTCAATACATTACTGGGGATATTGATCAGAACTATTTGAACCGTGTGGATGCGATGCGTAATGATTCAGCAAAATCAACCCGTGAAAAAGCGATGTCTTCTAGCTTAGAGCTACATAATCAGGAAACTGGAGAAGGTGAGTAATATCTAGTTCTCACCATTCATAGTGCTTCCACCAAGAAATGCCTGATGATTATTCATCAGGCATTTTTATATCGTCAGAAAACATCACACAGAAATTCAGGCTGAATAACTGTTGTTTTTTTGTGAGTTTTAAGTTTCCAATGTTGATACATATGTTAACTTTTGGTATAAACTAATGATTGAAGTTTATTTTTTGTGGGAAGTCCATGCGACTTATCAGCTTGTGGGTTGTTTTCATGATATCCCTATTTAGCATCACATATTGGAATATATGCGAAGGTCGAGAAACCAAGGGTTTGCTCTACCAAGGCAAAGGGAGTTTACTCAGATATTTAACTGCTGAAGAAAGAAATTACTTGGATGACCAACTCTCGTTTACATACTGCGCAGATCCACAGTGGATGCCTTTGGAGTGGATAGATAGTGGGCAAGTTCATCAGGGCTATATTGCTGATTACTTAGCGCTTGTTTCTAGTGGGTTAGGTATTGACTTCGAGTTATTTCCGACAAATACATGGACCAGCACGTTAGAAGCAATAAAAAGAAAAGACTGCGATTTCATATCAGCCGCAATGCAAACGCAAGTAAGGGATCTTTATGTTAATTTTACCCAGCCTTACCTGTCCTATGCATTTGCAATAACAACACATAAAGATATTGATTGGAGTACAAACGAGTCTTACAGAAACAAAACGATCGCTCTTGTAGAAGGATATTCTTACGAAGAAAAGCTAAGGGTTAATTATCCTAATATTAAACTACGTTATGTGAAATCTGTGCGTGAAGGAATGAACTTAGCATCAGCACTGAAGGTAGATGGTTTTGTTGATAGTGCGATGGTTATTGCTTTCTCAATAAACCACTACGGGTATATGAATTTAAAAATCGCAGAGCGCTTGCCTGAGCATATGATGTTAAGTATTGCTGTTAGAAGTGATGATGATGTTTTATTAAGTGTCTTAAACAAAGCCGTACAAAATATCAGTGAAAATGAGAAAAGAGTAATTCAAGAGTATTGGGAAAATAAATATGCAACAACAGATTTAATCCCGGCTTGGGTACTTTTATTTTCCGAAAGTGCAATTATTTTATTTGTTGTCGTATGTTTGATTCTATTTATCCTTTTCAGAGGAAGGCAAAAAAATACACTAGCGTTAGCCCACAAAAAAACCTTTCATGAGCCTAATCGAAGAATATACAGTAGAAGTGAAATTCAAAAAATAATAATTGAAACAACCCAGCAAAATAGTGTGGGGGAGTACCTGCCATTACTATTAAAAATGGATGGTTCCGACTTGTTGGCTGATGAACTGGGTTTGACAAGTTTATTTGAAATACAAAAACAATTTGAAATGCAGTGTTTATCATTATTACCTGATGATTGTTACACAGGTAAATGGCTTAATCACAGCTACTTAGTACTTATTCCTCATGTGTATTGGTGCAACTTAGTTATGATTGCTGAGCATGTTAGGTACGAAATTAGCTATAACGCAGTAAAGCAGGGAACGAATATGACTGCCTCTATACTTATTCCGAGAGAACTAGATTATGACGATCTCTTAGTATGTGTTCATGCGATGTCGACATGTTTTGTTGAGCACGATGAAAATAAAGATATTGTTTTGACGTTTCCAATACAACATCGCCCATTTTTACCTGAAGACCAAGTTACACTTTGAAAATATTGATGCCATTTAAGCCACTCGTTGCACTGTGTGTATTCCTGTTTTTAACAGTGGCCTTGATGGGCCTAGAATTAAATCGATTACATATTGCTACTCAAAGTCAGCTAATGAGTGGGGCTAACCTTTTTTTGGAAAAGCTATTTCTTCGGGCAAGTAATAATATCTTTGTGTTACAAATGCTACAAGATGTTCAAAATAGCACAATTGACACAAATTTGTCTAAAAGCCCTCTGTTTCCCAAGAACATGCAGATAGTGAAAGTGTCTCCATATTCCCAACATACCTATCTATCTGGTAAACGTGATATTACATTGTCGCCATTGCCAAGCTATTCTCAATTAAGAAAGGCTCCAGAGATACGGTTACTTTCCGAGTTTAAGCAAAATGAAACTAAGCATTTGATATTAGAAACACAAATTATCAAAGATGAGCTTGGTAAGACTCCTATTATTTGGGTTGCAAGACAGTTGCTTTCGCTTAGGCAGGTGAAACAGCAAGAAGTAACGATAGGGTTAAAGCTTTCCTTCGTACAAAATAAGGTAAACCATAGCAACAAGCAGTTTATAATACCAAGCAGCGGAATATTTCCAATATATATTGCTGATAGCTACACCACTGGGAAAAATAAGGCTCGGCCTATTAATCAAATGTATCTCAAAGTTGAATTAGCTCAAGAGCAGAGCATTTGGCACTCTAGGTATTATCCACTTTTAAGTTTGGTTCTACTGACTTTGGTAGGAATTTTAGTATGTATATACTTCCACATGAAGTACTACCGATCGGTACGCAGTATTAGAAAATTCACCTTTTTTGTTTCCAAGGTTCGAGGTGATCCTAAGCTTCTAAATGCCCATTCTTTGTCACCTATGGTATCTGTACAATGCAAAGAGGTGAGAAATTTGCAGGCAGTGGTGCAAGAATGTATCGACTCTTTACTTTCTAATCGACAGTACATGTTAAGTGAACTTGGGGACAAAATACGAGGGCAACATGTTTTAAGATTTGATAACTCATTTTTGCTCGAAGAGGTAGAAACACGAGGGGATGAAGTAGCTCAAAAGCGAGCCGAACTTAAAAAGGTTGCTATGCGTGCAAAGTTACTGGCGAACAAAAGGCAGTCGTTGGCAATCAAGCTGCTCAGCACACAAGAAGAAGAACGAACCAGATTGTCTCGGGAGCTTCATGATGGTGTTGCACCTCAACTATTGGCAATAAAAATACATATTCAAATGTGCATTGCGTCTACTCAAGGCGGGGAGTCATTACCTAAGTTGGTAGATATGATTACGTCTGCATCTCAAGATTTAAGGCGCCTTGCACATGGGTTACGAGCACCTGATTACGCGGAATGCCTTTTATCTCAATTAATTGAAGGGTTTGTAGAAAAATTTGTCGGCAATGATGTGCAAATACAGTTGTCCCTTGAAAGTTTGCAGTTGCACAACGAAAGCCAAAAAGAGCACCTTTTTCGTTGTTTCCAAGAAGCTTTATGTAATGCGCAGAAGCATGCATTGGCCTCGGTAATTTGTGTTCAATTGTATATACAAGACAGGTTTATTGTATTAGCAGTTGAAGATAACGGCACAGGGCTTTCGCAACGAGATAAGCAAAATGGACTGGGCCTTCTAACGATGGAAGAAAGAGCAAATTTAATTGGCGCACAATTTTCACTCAAACCGGTGAACCCAGACGGCACGCGAGTTGAATTTCAGTTACCTATCCCAAAGGAGTGATACGATGAAAAAGACAAAAATTTTCGTCGCGGATGATCACCAAATATTTAAACAGGGGCTTATATCTTTAATAGAGTCTAAGTCAGAACTGTCTTTAGTTGGAGAGGCATCTGATGGTGAAACCGCGCAGCGGCTTATTGTAGAACGAGTACCAGATGTGGCAATTTTAGACATTTCTATGCCAATGTTAAATGGCATAGAGCTTACTAGTCGACTAAAACAAAAACACTTACCTTGCAAAGTACTTATGCTTTCTATGCATTGCGACCTACGTGTTGTCGATCGTGCTTTAAACGCCGGCGCAGATGGCTATATTGTTAAAGATGCTGCTTTTGAAGAATTGACTTTGGCCATTGATAGTGTTTTACACAGAAAGTGTTTTTTGAATAGTCAAATACAACAAAAGCTCGATACACATAGAGCCAACTCAACCGAACAACAATTAACGGAACGAGAAAAGGAAATTGTGAGATTAATTGTTAATGGTTACTCCAATAAAGAAATTGGGGAAAGGTTATATATTTCTCATAAAACGGTAGATGCGCATAGAGTTAAAATTATGCGCAAACTTAATTTACATAAATCTGTTGAACTTGCGCGTTACGCATTTGATGAAAAGCTCGACATATAGTCGAGCTTAGACATTTAGATGATTCATACATGAGTCAGGTGCTAAAATTGGGTGATCGCATTACCAAAGAACTCTAGCTCTAAGCGCTCAATATTCTCAACTTGGAAACCTTGATTTAAATCGTCATCCGCAAGAGTGATTTGCCACTGGGTAAACGGTGTTGGTTCGAAATAAGCAAATTGAAACTCGTTGCTCACATCCCCATCAATGAGTATTTTTGGGGATTGTGCCCAGTTTAAGTATTGAAAGCCTCGCTTTGTTGCTTTGCCAGCAAATCGATAAACGTTACCATTATATTTATCCTCATAGACACCAGAGTTTTTCAGGTTGAGGGTGATTTTAGTGCCAAATAGAATATCCTTACCCTTAACCCATGCTCTTATTTTGTTTAGTCTTACTCGATTTAAGCCTATAAATTCCGGTTGAGATAAAGGGATCGTTAAATTTAACGAACGAGTTTCTTTAAGTTGTCTTATTTGGGCTTCATCATCAATAATCAATTTTATATTGGAAAATGTTTGGGGTGACCTTGGAAAAGCGATCAATGCTTGTTGGTAGTCCTCTTCTATTTTTGTTCGATACAATAAGAGGTCGGCATAACTCATGTTAAAAGATAAAGTGATCGAGGACGGTTTTAAGCTCCAATACTCATAGGCGCTGATATAGTGCTGTAGAGCCGTGAATAGAGGACGTTTGGCTTGCTCTAGTTCTCGAGCAATTTGTGCTACTAAGGTATCGTAACCTTGCTGTGTATTTTGATAGTGGTTGATTAATTGTGAAAGTCGTTGAGCATGGCTCTGATTTACTTTGTCCATCAGCATTATGTCTAGATATCTCGCCTGCTCAACAGCGATGGTATTTTTCATTTGTGTCAGAGTTTTACTATAAATCACCAGCTTATTTAATGCGGCTAAATAATTAGATGCACCAGCGACACCTTTTGATATGGCTGTCTGAATGTTGATAGAAGCCTCTGCTAAAAATGCATCCCACAGCATTAAATCAAATTCTGTACGTACTGAGATTGCCTCTAATTTTTGTAATTTATCGGTTATTTCTGAAACCTGTGAATCAGCGTTTAGCTCATTGTATATACTACTTAATTGAGCCTCTATCGCATCTAAGTTATCTATCATGCCATTGAGTGATTTCATTGCTTTTGCCAAAGTAACTGAGCTAGAGTATGCTGAGGTAGCAGCTGATAGCATGTCTGCCGAGCCATTTGGATCCCCCGCATAAACACTTGCCGCACCTTTTGCAAACGACATCGAAGCGTTTAAGCCATTGATAATAGAGCCAATGATTTGGTCATGTTTCCAACGAGTTAAGCCAATACTGAACTGCGTTTGAGCATTGATAAGTGCAAGTCGCTGGCTGAATATGTTTTCTCGACTTACTTTAATGTCTGCCATTAGGCTATCAATATTGATTTGAATACGTTCGAGTATTTGCTTTTGAGCATGAGACGTATCTTGGTGGAGCGTTCTCATCGCATTCGTTGCACTGATTTTGTCATTGAATGAACTTGATGTATCAGAAAAACGATCTAATTGTTGTTTGTAGTATTGCATCCGGGATGCGTGTGCATCGAATGTATCAACGTATAGCGCTTGATTGAGCTTAGGTACATAGCTGGCATTAATCTGGTTCGCCATGTATGTTGACTGGTAAAATGATTTTGCTGCGACAATATCTAAATATAGTTGTGAGAAGTTATTATTATTTTGTAACCCTTGCCCTGCGTGGAATATACGCTCGAGCCAATTAAATTGTGCAATACTAAGTGTCGGGTTTTGATCGAAGGTTGTCATCGCTAATTTCATAAAATCATGAAATTTATCAGCTTGAGTATCGTTCATTAATTCCAAGTATTCAGAGGTGTCAGATACTAATCCGGATTTGATATGACCATCATTGAAGTGATATTCAAACCCTAGTTTGCCATCTATTAAATCTTGCTGTTGATAATCGTGATATTGCTCGGCACCACTAGGTAAATATGCACCAAATTGCAAGCTGCCGCTGAATTGTTGATGCAAAACGACAAAAGAGCCTAAAGCGCTTTCTTCACCATCTAGCAAAATAAAATTTTCGCCATCGGAGGAGTGTACTTCACGCGCTATCACGAGAATTATTTTATCTCCTAAGTCGATATCTTGAGTGGGCATAATGAGTGTATCGGCTACCAGCACATATAAAATATTATTATCATTCCAGTGTGTGCTGTTAAGAAGCGAGTCAAACTCGATCACAGGAGAAGCTAAAAAATAGTTATCGTCGCTGGCGTCAGTGTAGCTAAAATTGTGTAGCGCAATATTACTAAGCTGATGATTTTTATCCCAAGGCTGTGCATGTACTAGCCCATAGGTAAAGGTATAAAGCAATACTAGCAACGAGAATATTGAGTTGATTAAACGATGATGTTTCATAACAATCCTTATAGAGATGGTGGCGATGGTTGCCACCAATGAGCGTGTTTCATGTCAACTGTTTTAGACTAATTGTAAATGGCGTAAGCATTTGCCATAAATTTGTAAGCTCTATTCCCAACCTCTTTCCAGAGATTAATTACGCCACTTTTGCATTTATCATTCTCAACCTCTTTCCAGCGATTAACTTCGTCACTTCTGCACACATCGAGTTTGAGTTTTGCAAAACGCGCTTTCATTTTGGATCGTTTTTCGAGGTTGCTACCCACTGCATCTAGGTCTTTAACTATGTCTCCTAGGTCACTTTTAATAAATTGCCAGTGAGACTCAATTTTTGCGACCGACTGTTGAGCTTCTTTTAAAGACGCTTCAGTGTTTTTTAGGCTATTAACAGATGCGTCATAAGCATTAATAGTGATCACAAGGTGACGCTCTATTTTTTGTAAATCATCTATTTCTTTTTCTACAGTATGCATTGCTGACATCGCTTGCGCGGCTTTTGCACCAAAAGTACCAGCGACTACAGGTGCGGCAATCCACCCTGCGACTGGCACCCATGCATAGGTCGGAGTAGTAGCAGCGACAGTGACGTAATGTTGATATTCATCTTCAATATCATCAAGTGTCGCTTTGGCGTTTGCTAGCTTTTGGTGAACCTGACTTAATCTCAGATTTAAAGTATCTTTTTTAAAGCCGTTTTGCATTTCAGATAGTGATGCATGGTACTCGTTATTTTTGGCAGAAAATTGTTGGATCTTTTCAAAAACAATTTGTGCCTCCTGCTGATTTGCTTCAGCAGTTGCTGCTAAGTCTGCTAATAGCACTTGTGCAAACTCTGCTGAACTATCATCATCATTATTAATAAAGCCATCTATAGCTGCGATCAGTGGATCATAATAATCGTCTATGGTGCCAGCATATGAGTGAATTCTATGTGCGAGGTCTACCGCTGATGGGTACGTGTCGACTCGCCAATTGCGTGCATTTGCTTTTACTTGGCTATATATATTGGCTAATGCCAGAAACTTGGCACCGTATCCTAAGTCGTCTGGCATATGAAGTTGCAACCTCATAGAGGGTTCATCTGTTGGTAAAGCATAAGCAGTCGCAACGTAGTTTTGAATATCAATCCATTCATCAGCTGTGAGTAGGAAATCATTATCATCCGTGAAAAGGGTTTGAGGAGAGAGAGTGCTTAGTGTTGGTTGATCTGTACAAATTGTTTCACCCATTCCTCGCGTGTCATTTTCAAAAACAGAACACCCGTATCCACTACCGCTAATTGATGCTCCATTGCCAATTCTTACAATTGACCATGTGCCAATTATTTCACAATATTTTTGAGGATCTGCTTTAACTTCCGCTGATGTGACATGACGATGCTCAGTTGGACAGACTTCCCCAGACGTTACATACTCGTTGGCATAGCCATTCATACTCATTAACATTGTTGCGCTTAGTAAAGAGATAGAAAAATGTTTACTTATTTTCATGATTGTTCCTCGAGTTAATTAAATAGATTTAAAGCGAGTTCATCATGACAAAATATCTGATGTGTCTATATAGGGTAAAAACCCTAAAAGTAGTTATGACTAAGTTTGGTAAGTGTGATGAAGTAATTCAGGAAGAAACTACATTAGTTTCTCCCTGATGGGAGACATTGAGCGTTAACTAAAAGTTGGGCTAATAATGCCGTTGGTCCATAAAATGGCAGTAGCCGCTAAAATGATCACCAATAGAATAAGGCCACAAGTAACTACAGAGCTTGCGTAAATAAAACCTCGCTCTTCTGGAATATGCATGAGTATAGGTACTCCGGTATATAGCAAATAGACAGAGTAAGCTAATGCCACCAAGCCAACACTGACCACAAACCAAAGCTCTGGGTAGAATGCTGAAAACGCCGACATAAACATTGGTGTTGCGGTGTAAGCCGACAGCTCAATTGTTTGTGTAAAAGTAGGTTTAGCGCCAAATGTGACAGCCATCCAATGAGATAAGTAAGATAACGCAAAAATTCCTAAAATCAATGCGCTGTACATAGCAGCCGCAATGAGTAGTGCGCTTTCATGGGTAAGATATACCGCTTCTCCTACACCAATTCTCCAACCTAGATGCACTGAAGAGTAATAACCCATAATACTCGGAATAAGTGCAATTAAAGCGATGTGGGATAGGCTATATCTCATGCTTTCATGACGGTTATCGATGGTTTGCCACTCTTCGAGTGGATGAGCATATAAGCCCCATAAGTGGTTTAAAATCATAATCTGCCTCTTTAGTGTTCTTGTGTTATTTTTATACAGCGTCTGTATAGTTATGAGAGACGGGCCGATTTTTGTCAAGATTAGGTTAAAATTTTGTCTAATTGAAACATTCAGAACCTAGCAAAGTTTACCTCTCGTACAGTACTAACGACTAATGAAGTTATTTAGGTGTTAATCGCTGGCTGTGAATAGGTTCTGTGTAATTTGTCAATAAATCAACTGTACCTATTACCACTTCATTTACAAATATTTACACCGAGACTATTTCTTAATTGTTAATAATGTATTTGAGAAGTATTATCCAGCTCGCCTAATTTTAGGAAATATAAAAATAATGAGCACTGGAGTAACTATGTTCAAAAAATCACTATTATTTGTAGCTGCTGTTACATTGTTCGCGGGATGTTCGTCAGTTCCACTTGAGCCAAAAGAGTTGTCGGAACAGGCAAAGCAGTTTTCAGCACCTTCTGATGGTATGGCTGGGTTATATATTTATAGAGACTCAATGCTTGGAGCTGCTCTCAAAAAAGACGTTTGGGTGGATGGTAAATGTGTTGGGGAAACAGCACCAAAAGTCTTCTTCTATACTGAGGTAGAGGGAAATAAAGAACACGCAATAGCAACAGAATCTGAGTTTTCTGCAAATGAACTGAAGCTAGAGACACAAACTGGTAAGCATTATTTTGTTGAACAGTACATTAAGTTAGGTGCTTTCGTTGGTGGTGCTAATGTAGAAGTGGTTAGCGAAGAAGAAGGTAAAAAAGCGGTTTCAGCCTTAAAACTGGCCAAACAAGGCAAATGCAATAGCCAATTATAATGCTTTAACTGGTTTGTAACATGGTATCTAAATAGAGATATTTGGATACCATTTGGTTTAGGCTTAAATTAGAGATTTATGCCACCCTTACAAAAGTTAAGCCTCAATTACTCCCTCTAGGTACTTCACTGCATACCCACTTATTAACACGCGTTCGCTTTCAATCTCGCAGTACAATACTCCACCACGTTTTGACGCTTGATAAGCGACAAGGCTATTTTTACCAAGTTGCTGCGCCCAGTAAGGAGCAAGGCCTGTATGAATAGAGCCCATTACCGGGTCTTCATCGTCACAAGAGACGGGACTTTTGCCTGATTGACATGCTCAGAACATTTCGAACGCTAAGATAATATATCTCCTAAAGTTGACTATTTAGTGTGAAATACCGTTTTAACCATTTGCAATAAAACAAACAAATTCATTAGAAAAACCTTTATAGCCCTTACTTGGACTAAGGCATTTACATTCATTTACATGACGTTTGTTGCTTAATTGCTAATAACATTAGTGATGCGTATGATTATCTGGGTTTTCTATTATAGGTAAACCTCTTAAAGTGACTCGATAATTGGAATATTCACAAAAAGGTGTATCGATCTTTCCTTTGCGCTTTATCCAGAAAAAGTCTGATATTACTTAACATAAATTCATCAAAAACATATACACAGAATAATGATACAGGGTTGTAAAATGCAGGTATTGCATCACATGTTTTCACACACTATAAAAGTACTGCTTTTTCTAGCAGTAATAATTACAGGAGTGGATGTTAATGCTCAGGAAAAAGCAGCATCCATCGTACTTAAAGAAACTTTTGGTTCAGACTCTTATAATCGAATCCTTTATCAAGATGGCACTGTTGTGGTGTCAGGATTGAGGGAAGAAGGCAGAGCTGACGCGTTTAGCCAGAGCCTAGATATCTTAAAATACGGAGAAGCGGGATTAGAACTTGTTAATCAAATTAGGTTGTCCAATAAAAAGGATCGTACAGCAGTTATAACCCCCAAAGATATGATAACTCATAATGGTCATTTTTTAATATTTGGCTCTAGCTCGTTGGGTAATTATCTTATTTCCGCAAGATCATCTGATAACTCTTTAGTTGTTGTCGATGAGCTAAAATCGAAGGTTTATGGTTATGACGCCAAGCTTATTGCTGGTGATGGTGACAATGTGTATGTGATTGCGAGTGGTTCAGCAGGCATAACAGTAGAACACTTTACGATAGCAAATGACGGTACCATTAAGCAAAGCGAACACATAACCTTCGGAGTTGCGCCTAATGAACCGAATTACTTTGACAATTTTAGTGCTTCATACAGCAATCAAGCCTTGTACATCACAAGCAACCAAGATGATATTCCCGCAGTATTATATAGATTACCTTTATATGAAGATGGCAGACTAGGAGAAGCAACGACACTTACTTTTAAAAATGCCAAGTCTGCTTATCATACGTCAAAAGTAACTGGGGATTTATGGCTCTTATCATATCATTACTGGGGATTTCAAGTCGCTAAGATCGAAGGTAATAAGCTGAGTGTAATATACGAATCAAATGAAAGCACTTGGTATAATAAAATTGAGATTAAAGGTAATTTGTTTTTTGGGTTTGACACTTTTAGCGGTATTGATGTGTATGAGATTGGAAACAATCACGAAATTACTTACAAATCTAAACTACAAACAAATGGTTTCCTAATGGATGCACAAATTGTAGGCGATGAAATCTTTTTTACCAAGTCAGCACAAGGGATTGAAGTAGCCAAAATTCACGACGATGGATCTGTGACACATTTAAGTAGCTTTAATCAATCTGGTCAAGTGATTGATATGGCAATGCATGAGAATGAGCTGGCAGTTGCTGCTTTAGATAATAACTTACATTTTTGGTCTCTTTCTGAAAATGAGCCTGCTTTAAAGAGTGCGACGTATAATACTGTGAACACGTTACAAGGCGTTGCATGGAATGGCGATAAAGTTGTTATTAATCATCATGCAAATCTAGAATCTCACTTAGCTGGCAATTTAAAGAACAACGTCGGTCTTTCAGAATCTCATGGTAGTTTAGGCTGGGGAGGTAGTGATGGGCAAATCATCAAAATAAAAAACGGATATGTCGCTCAAGCATTTCATCAACTTTATTTTATTGATGAGTTATTCAATATTGTATCGTCCATTGAGTTAGGCTCAA
This sequence comes from Pseudoalteromonas sp. SANK 73390, assembly GCF_054966645.1. NCBI lineage: Bacteria > Pseudomonadati > Pseudomonadota > Gammaproteobacteria > Alteromonadales > Pseudoalteromonadaceae > Pseudoalteromonas > Pseudoalteromonas sp. SANK 73390. The sequence continues at coordinate 41,261 of NZ_ARPN01000047.1, read as the reverse complement.
TTGGCGGTAGCTATAATCTTATACAGCAACTGGTATCCTCTGATAACTTATTATTTGTTCCCTTATATGACACTGCAGATTTAATTATTTATGACACTTCGGATCTATCTAATATTGTTGAGTTGACTCGAATTGACCTTGATTCAATTCAAATAGGCAACATTGCAGTTAAAGGGGCACACTTGTATGTTCCCCGAAGGCTAGATTCTAACGATTTAGGGATTACGACCTTTGATATAAGTCATCCAGAAAAGCCAGTTGAGTTGTTTAGTGTTTTGGCTGGCGGTGAAGGGTATAACGCTACTTTGCATATTGATGGTAACTTTTTAATGGCGGTTGGCAATAAGGGAACTCTTTTTGATATCTCAGACCCAGTAACCCCTGTAAAAATAGATGAAAACCTCGAAATCAGTAGTAATGGCATAAGTTTAGGCAGTGGTAATAATTTATTTACCGTGTCTCGCAATACTGGTGGACGAATACATCGCAGTCAAGTAAATTTGGCGCCTACTCATTTAGACTTAAGCATGGCTGTACAAGAAGAAGGTCAAGTAGAGACTTTACTCTCAGCGACAGATAATGAAAATGATGCTGTAACTTACAGCATTGTTAGTCAGCCGGAAAAAGGCAGTTTATCAATAAAAGATAACGCAAAATTAGTTTTTAAAGGTGCCAACGATAAAAATGGAGCTGATAAAGCGCTGCTTTTAGTAACAGACGTCCATGGTGGTGCTAGCCAATTTGAGGTTGTTATTGACATTGAGCCCGTGAACGACGCGCCAGCCTTTGACCAAAGCGTTGTCAGTATCTCAGTTATTAGTGGTCAAAGCCAAACCACTGCACTAGTTGCACAGGATGTAGATGGCGATACTTTGACTTACGCAGTGGCTGAGCAAGCAGGTAAAGGTGAGGCTACGGTCAATCATCTGGGTGAAGTAACCTATACAGTGAATGCGGATGCAACGGGAACAGATATTTTCGTTGTGTCTGCAACGGACCCTAGTGGCGAGTTCACTAAAAAGACTGTCAGTGTAACCATTGTACAGCCTAATCACGCTCCGGTTTTTGATGACACAGAGGCAAGTATTTCGGTTGTAAGTGGCCAAAGCCAAACGGTGATACTGACGGCCTCAGATAGTGATGGAGATACGTTAACATATGCGCTGGCTGAGCAAGCAGGTAAAGGTATTGCAAGCATAAATCAGCTAGGTGAAGTGACTTATATGGCGAATGCAGATGTCACTGGCGCGGACAGTTTTGTAGTTACTGTATCTGATATATCAGGTGGGTCGGCAAGCAAAACGGTTAGTGTGACTATTTCAGCACCAGTATCACAAACGACTAACCCCAACACTAAAGATAATACGAGCAGCAGTGAACAGGGAAGCAGTGGTGGCAGCCTTGGGTGGTACTATTTGCTTGTACTTTTTGTCGTGTTGATGCAACGCAGATCTAAATTGTTAAAATAAAACACTAAGCAATTCGGGTCAAAGAGGCCCGAATTGCCTTTTACTATATTTCTATTGTTCCCTCTAGGTACTTCACCGCGTACCCGCTAATAAACACGCGTTCGCTTTCAATCTCGCAATACAATACACCGCCGCGTTTTGAGGCTTGATATGCAACAAGGCTGGTTTTACCAAGTTGCTGTGCCCAGTATGGCGCAAGCCCGGTATGAATAGATCCCGTCACCGGGTCTTCATCGCCGCCGTTAGCAGGCCAAAAATAGCGAGAGATAAAATCGTATTTACCGTGAGATAGAGCGGTTACTACCACATCAAGTGGCCCTAATTGCATCAGTTGTGTTTTATCTTGAGTGACGGCCAACACATCTTCTTCGTTATCATAGATAGCAAAATAGGCCTGAGCATTTTTTAATACGTTGCTCGGTCTTATTGATAGCCCAAGAAGTAACTGCTCAGGGACTGTTTCAAGCCTTTGCGGCATGCGATTTGGAAAGTCCATTTTAATGCGTCCATCAGGGGACTTTTCTATCACCATATTACCCACGGCTTTGGCGTAAAGTGAAATGGATATTTGTGCGGGAAAACGAGAGAAAATCACATAAGATGCCGCCAAAGTAGCATGCCCACAAAAGTCGATTTCTGTTAGCACAGAAAACCAGCGGATAAGATATTGCTCATCGTGCTTTACCAAAAATGCGGTTTCTGAGAGGTTGTTTTCAGATGCGATAGATTGCATTAAATCATCATCCAGCCAAGTATCAGTGATAACCACGGCCGCAGAGTTGCCACTAAAGCGTGTATCAGTAAATGCATCTATAATATCTATCTTTATCTTCATAAGGTTTCCTTGCAGAGCGAGCTGGGCTAATGCGAGAGATCCTGACCTTTGTCAGAATGATATATTTTTGTACGTTAGAGCAGAGCTTTTTATTCCTAGCTTATTGGTGAATAGTTTAGCTCTTAAATAAGCGGAATTAAGTCACAGCTATATATTTTTTATATGAATCTCTCAATAGCTATGATCTCGACTCATTCCGTCAATAGTCAGTTGTGTTACAATGCGCACAATCAACTTAAAGAGTTTGTACTTAGCAAATCCGTAAATAGAGAAAGTTACGTTGGAAGAATTACTTAAACCTATTAAACACTTTTTACAGTGTGAAACGCCAGATGCTTGGATAACTGAAGCAATAAAGCCGCAAAATTTATCTGTGGTTTTAATTGATCATCTTATTTGTGAGTTAAAAGCCGCGCAATCTGCCATGTTTTTAATTCGTAAATATGCTGTAGATAAAGAAAGTGCAGATGCATTACTTGAGTGGCTAAAACCGTTTGAGACACTTATTTATAAGCGCGAAGGGAACTGGCGAGAACTTGCGGATAAAAACAAGTTAACCAAGTCAATGATCCCAAAGTCAAATACCTCTTATGGACAAGATTTAATAGACAAAATGGTGATGCTGATTAAAGAAGAGCTGCACCATTTTTATCAAGTCTTAGAAATTATGGACGAGTATAAAGTTGAATATCAAAGTATTACTCCTTGCAGGTATGCAAAGGGGATGCTTAGACACGTTAAAACTTACGAGCCTGATGCATTAGTTGATAAGCTGATTGTAGGCGCATATATTGAAGCCCGCTCGTGTGAGCGCTTTGCAAAGCTTGCACCGCATGTAGATAAGCGTTTAGGTGATTTTTATATATCATTGCTGCGCTCTGAAGCGAGGCACTTCCAAGATTACTTAGCTTTAGCACAAGAAATTAGTGAGTTTGATATAAGCGAACGCGTGGCATTTTTTGGACAAAAAGAAGCTGAGTTAATATCAACTGCTGATGATGATTTTAAATTTCATAGCGGTGCGCCAAATCACGCGTAATTATTGTTAAGTGACCACTTACTTTACTGTGTGGTAGTTATTGTTCTTCTACGCAGGCGCATCTTTGACTAGGGTGTGCTCGCCGTGCTCATTCACGACTAAGTACGAACCTTGACTGTACCAATCACCCAACACAGCCCGAGTTAGTGTTTTGTTGCTATGTTCATAATGATGTACATCCGGGCGATGAGTATGGCCGTGGATCATATGCTCAACTTGATACCCCTCAAACATCTCTAAAACGGCGCTTTGCGTTACGTCTAAAATGTCATTTGCTTGATTCATTTGCTTGGCTTTACTTTTGGCGCGGCCGTTGCGTGCAATATTGCGCCGAACACTCAATGGTAAAGATAAAATAAGTCTAGGCCACCACCAGCCTCTGCTTTTTTTACGAAATTTTTGGTAGGCTAGGTCTTGTGTACACATTTCATCGCCATGCAGAATGACAGTGGGTGTGCCATATAAGTCAATTACTTGTTGTTCAGGGAGTAGCTTTAATCCAGCTTGTTTGGCGTAACGTGTACCAAGCAAAAAGTCGCGATTACCATGAATAAAAAATACCTTAACCCCTGCTTGTGATACTGCGCTTAATTTATTGGCTACCTCAATCGCCAACGGACTTTGTTCATCATCACCTATCCAAACTTCAAAAAAGTCACCCAAAATATAGAGTGCATCCACATCTGCATTGATGTGTTGTGATAAAAACTTGAAGAAAGCTTGTGTAATTTTTGGGTGTTCTTCGCTTAGGTGTAAGTCAGAAATGAAGTAGGTTTTGCGCATGGGTCTTCTTTTTTAATAAAGCGGGCAAGCAGCCCGCTTAAGTTTATTACCTAGCCCGAGTTCAGGTTATTTATTCAGTAATTGTTACTTTTTCCAGGGTTACATCTTCAAGTGGCACATCTTGGTGAAAACCTGAAGAGCCAGTGGCAACCGCTTTAATTTTATTCACTACGTCCATGCCTTCAACAACTTCAGCGAATACGCAGTAACCCCAGCCTTGTGACGTTTCACTGCTGAAGTTCAAGAAATCATTGTCATTTACGTTAATAAAAAACTGCGCTGTTGCTGAGTGTGGATCAGGCGTGCGCGCCATTGCTAAAGTACCCACTTTATTGCTTAAGCCGTTGTTGGCTTCATTTTCAATAGGAGATTGAACTGACTTTTGTTCCATACCAGGTGCAAAACCGCCACCTTGAACCATAAAGCCGTCGATAACACGGTGAAAAATAGTGCCATCATAAAAACCAGACTTTGCGTAGTTTAAAAAATTTTCAACTGTTTTAGGTGCATCTTCAGCAAATAATTTAATGCTGATTTCACCAAAGTTAGTGTGTAGAACAACCATCTCGGCTTCCTAATCTTTAGAATATATAAAGTGGGTATTCTATAGTACAAAGATAGTCACTGACAATTTTCCGAGAGATTTATTCTTATTTGAATAAAAAAACCAAATTTAAGTTAATAGCCATAAATTGGGTGTAGAGCAGTTGCGGGGCAAGTGTTATCATTGTGTTTCATGTCTTTTTTGTTTAGGAATAGCACTACATGTTGCAGATTTACAACACACTTACTCGCCAAAAAGCGCCTTTTAAACCATTAGTCGAAGGTAAAGTCGACATGTATGTGTGTGGTATCACCATTTATGACTTCTGCCATGTGGGACATGCTCGTACCTATGTTTCATTTGATGTGATGAATCGTTACTTGCGCTATTTAGGCTACGACGTGACTTACGTACGTAACATTACCGATGTTGATGATAAAATCATCAAACGAGCAGCAGAAAATAAAGAAGAAATTAACGACTTAACCGTACGTATGACCAAAGCCATGCATGATGATTTTGCCGCTTTAAATATTCTGCCAGCTGACATTGAGCCAACCGTGACAGGTCACATGGATGAGATCATCGCCATGATCGACACTTTAATTACAAAAGGCCACGCTTATGTAGCAGGTAGTGGTGATGTGTTATTTGATGTATCAACGTTTGAACAGTACGGCCAGCTTTCTCAGCAAGATTTAGATATGCTACAAGCGGGTGCACGTGTTGAAGTAGCACAAGATAAAGATGATCCCTTAGATTTTGTACTTTGGAAAAAAGCTAAAGCCGGTGAGCCTGCTTGGCAATCGCCTTGGGGTGATGGGCGCCCTGGTTGGCATATAGAATGTAGCGCTATGAGCTCAAAGCATTTAGGCGAATTTTTTGACATTCATGGTGGCGGCTCTGATTTGCAGTTCCCACACCATGAAAATGAGATTGCGCAATCATGCTGTGCCAACAATGGTAAGTATGTAAATACTTGGATCCACACTGGTATGGTTCAGGTAAATAAAGAGAAAATGTCTAAATCACTGGGCAACTTTTTCACCGTACGTGAAGTACTTAAGCAATATGATAGCGAAACGGTACGTTACTTTTTGATTAATGGTCACTATCGTAGTCAGTTAAACTATTCGCAAGATAATTTAGACCAAGCGCGTTCGTCGCTTGAGAGGATTTATACCGCATTGCGAGGTGTAGCACCTGTTGACGTATCACTTAAGGGTAATAAGTACGTAAAACGCTTTGAAGCGGCAATGAATGATGACTTTAACACGCCAGAAGCATTACCAGTAATATTTGAGCTTGCTAAAGAAGTTAATTTGTTTAAAGACAAAGATGCTAAAACAGCAGGTGAATTGGCATTTGTTTTAGTTCAGCTTGCTGGCGTGCTGGGTATTGCGCAGCAAGAACCTGAGCGTTTTTTGCAAGGTGAGCAAGATAATGATGAAGTGGCTAAAATTGAAGCATTAATTGTTAAACGTAATGACGCGCGTGCGAGTAAAGATTGGGCTGCGGCCGATGAAGCGCGTGATGCGCTCAATGAGATGGGTGTGATACTTGAAGACAGCGCTGGTAAAACGACTTGGCGTAAGGCATAAGATTAGCCGAATTAATTAGTTGCAGATTTTAATGAAAACGCCACACTAAGTTAGTGTGGCGTTTTTTTGAGGAAGAATAAATGGATATGAATTGGCTAAATAGAGAACTTTTTAAAATGGGAGACTTTACTTTGCTGGTGGGTGAAGTGTTGTCATTTTTTATTGTTTTGCTCATAACATTTATTATTTCACGTATTTTGAGAGCCGCATTTGGCCGTGTGGCAAAGCGTCAAGGTGTCATAGAGAATACTTCAGCTTATGTCATAGGGCGTTTAATACACTATATTGTTTTGTTTATTGGTTTCATTGTTGCGCTCACATCATTAGGCATGGAGATGACGGAACTGGCTTTGGTTGCTAGTGCGTTAGGTGTTGGTATTGGACTTGGTCTGCAAGGGTTGGTCAATAATTTTGTATCTGGTTTGGTGCTATTACTTGAAAAAACAGTAAAAGTTGGTGATTTTGTTGAGTTGTCAAATGGTGTAGTTGGGCAGGTTATGGCCATATACATGCGAGCAACGTTAATTAGAACGAATGACAATGTTGATATATTGATCCCCAATGCAGAGCTTGTTTCAGGGTTGGTAACTAATTGGACGTTAGCTGAGAAGGTCAGGCGTTTTCGTATTCCCTTTTCTGTGGCTTATGGCAGTGATAAAGAGCAGGTTAAGCTTGCTGTGTTAGAAGCAGCGGATAAAGTACCTTATACGTTGAGTAGCTTTGGCCGAGAACCAACAGTATGGATGACAGGGTTTGGTGATAGCAGCTTAAACTTTACCCTAGGTGTTTGGGTGCAACCCGAGCAAGTAAAGCGGCCAACAGCACTGGTATCAGACTATTTATGGGCAATTGATGATGCGTTTCGTAAGTATGATATTGAGATCCCATTCCCACAACGAGATATACATATCCGCACACCCTCATCAAAATTCAATTGTGTTGAATAGTAGAATAATACAGGACGTGTCAAGTTAAGTGTCTCGTTATTAATTTTTGTTTATCATTCTGATTGTAAGCAAGCTTTTTGGTTTTAGTGTATCGATAAGCTTGGAAAGCTATTCATTCGCTTATGATTAATTTTGCACAAAACGCAATTAGCATTATAGTTAAATTAGTGTAATTAATTTTAGCCACTAAACTTATGGCTAATAGTGAAGTGCAGTTTGATTTTGATTGTATTGACTCTAGATGAATTCCCAACTATTGGGCACCGTAAGGTGCCTTTTATTTTTGGTCAATGCTCTTTGTTAATAGTTACCACACGTTGCGGGAATGGAATATCGATGTTAGCTGCTTTTATTGCGCTGTATACTTGTTTATTGATTGCAAGCTTAGTTTCAATAATTTGTGTTGTAGGCACCCAGTAACGATAACTGATTATAACAGCACTGTCTGCAAACTGCTCTATTCCGACCTGTGGCTGGGGGCTTTTAGCGACTTTTTCATTGGCTAGAATAACATTTGTTATCTCGCCAATCGCACTATCACTGTTACTGTGATAGGCAATGCCAATTTCACCTTTAACTAACGAATATTCAAAAGAATTATGTAGAATCTCTCCAATAATATGCTTATTAGGAATGGTTATTTCTACTTTTTCCTCATTAACTAAAATGGTGTGCCCCAGCTCAATGATTTTAACCTGTCCGCTTACGCCTTTGATTTGAATGGTATCCCCTACGATAAAAGGGCGAGTTGCAATAATAGCTAAGCCTGAACCGTAGTTAGATAACATGCCTTGCATTGCTAAACCGGCTCCCAATGATGCTGCACCAATTGCTGCAACAAATGGTGTTACACTTATGCCGACTTTACCTAATGCGATGATCACAAACATCACAATCAATAACACTTTTACAAGGTTGCTGATAAAGTTGGTCAAAGTGACATCGACCTTATGGCGTAACATAAGTGCTTCAACCATTTTAGAGAGTCGATTTGAAACCCAAAGACCAACTAGTAAAATGAGTAACGCACCGACCACTTGCATACTGTAGGTAACTAGGTAGTCTCTGAGCAGGTTAAAGTAATGTTCAAACTGTTCAATTTCTTGCTCAATCAAAATATTGTCCTTTTTATAATACGGATAGCCAAGTGTAAAACGGCGGGACCCAGATAGCGGTGGTCACTGCACTTATGGTCATGGCTGCAGATGCATATGCACCTGCTGTTGGATGATATTCTAACGCACTTGCTGTGCCAATTGCATGGCAAGAAACACCGAGTGCGATACCCATTACTTTTGGGTGGGTTATATTTAATCGCCTGAGTAGTGATATGCCAAATATACCGCCAAATATCCCTACTAATATAACCATAACAGCGGCAATGGCATTTATTCCACCCAGCTCATCACTGATTAAAATTGTAATTGGGGTAGTGACAGATAAAGCAGCCAGTGAGGCACTTAATTGTTCGTGTACTGAGAACATCTGACAGAGTATAAATGCGAGCCAAGTTGCACTGGTAACACCGATAAAGCTACAGATGAGTATGTGTAAAAAGTAAAACTTAATATCATGAAATTGCAAATATAGAGGATAGGCGAGTGCGACAACTGCAACCTCTAAAAACAAGTGTAGCGGTCTGGTAGCTATAAAAAATGTTTGATAGTCAACATCAATCACCAATAGTATAGTGCTTATAAGCGCTATACATAATAGTAAAGGGTTTAACAATGGTGATGATACTTTGTAAGATATGCCTCTAAAGGTAAAAAACAAACAGCAGATTAAAGTAACAACCAAGAGTGAATTAATCATCTTTGAGCCCCTTTTGGGCTACTACAGCTACCAAGCAAATACCAACCGTAGGCACTACAATTAAAATGCTCAGTAGTAACGGCCATTGTGAAATAAGCAATGGCGTGTATTGCACAATGCCGACCCCTGCTGGGATAAAAAACAACGCCATGTATTTTAAAATTGGCTCGCATGCAGGTGTTAGCCAGTTTGGCTGTATTATTTTACTACTAAGCAATATTAACATAAATATCATTGCGACAAGCGGTGCAGGAAGTGGAACTTGCCACCATAATGTCATCAATTTAGCGCTGTATAAACACGCTAATAATAGACTAAGCGCCACAAAAAACTTTAATATAGCAACCAATAGGCTTCTCCGTCTTTGTTGCCTAACTTGTATCCAATAATAATAAAAGTAGCTTTGAAATAGGTATTCTTTGTTGCTTAGGATTAATTTACCACTTTTTTCTGTCGCTATATGGCTTTAGTTCATCATGAGTTGCGTTGTACATGGCAACTTTGGTGTTTTTATTCACCAGCAGCCTAAGTTGCGCAAATGTTTCTTTCGCTAAAGTAGCTCTAAGGTTTTGTTTGTAAGCTGTTTGGTTAACTCGTTTGATTGCTGCAAGGGTATCAGGAGAGCGTATTAGTAGTTGAGCTAATAGTTGTTCGCAGCTTACCTGTAAGTTGTCACTTACTTCTGTTATTAGTCCTAAATCCAGAGCTTGATTGGCATTTATACTGGTACCTAAGTTGGCTAGTTTGAGTGCATTATCATAGCTAAGTATGCGAGGTAGTATCGCGCCTGAGCCCATGTCTGGACATAACCCCCACTTAGATTCCATAATGGCTAACTGTGCTTTGTGGGTTGCAATACGAAAATCTGCACCCAATGCAATATGCAAACCGCCACCAAAGCAGTTACCGTCAATAAGCGCGATAACTGGGACGGGTAAACTGTGCCAAGCAAGACAAGCACGTTGTGCTAGGTTGGCGTTGCCTGGCAGCCATTTAAACAGCAGTTTAAAAATAGTTGATGGTTTTTTCATAACGGACTTTACGTCTAAACCCGAGCAAAAATTACCACCAGCTCCTTGAATGATCACCGCTCTTAGGTGGCGCTTTTTTTTCAATTGTTTAACGGTTTTATCAATGGCAATGAACATTTCAAGTGTAAGCGCATTTTGCTTTTCTGGCCGGTTAAGTGTGATCCATGCCACATTGTCACGATAATCTAAAGAAAGCATTAAAAATCCTGTTTTGGTTGTTATAACTTTATTTTATTTAGAGTTTATAGACTAATACTGATAATTTCAGCATAGAAATTAGCTTATTTAGCGAAACGCCATAGCCTTTGATTTTATGATTTTGCTATCATAGCAATTAATGCATTAATTGTGAGAGCATCAACTATGTCAGCCCGTCTATGTAGTGTTGAAGAAATAACCCATCAAGCATATGAAATTTTTCAGCAACTTGCACCTGATAATTTATCAGCCAAAGATATAGAGCAGTTTAATTTGCACCATCAAGACTATGGTTTTATTGAAGATAGTGAGCCTGATGATAGTTGGCAAGACCGTGTGGCGTTGGAGAGTGAGTCAGAGCATTTTGTACAAGTACTGGTCGGCATTGAATATGAGGATGGTGATGAAGTACTGGCCAATATTTTGATAAGCCGTGACCTTGATGCCCCTTTTTGTCATGTTTTGTGGAAGCAAAGTGAGACAGAGTAAGCCTAACATTAAAGTAGTAGTAAAGTTGTGCAGTATTTAAAAGTATTAGCTTGTGCATTAAGCATGCTGTTAGCAGAAAAATGCTATGCTAGCGACCCATTAGAAGATTTTTATAAATATGGTGACTTGTCAGATGCAGAGATACACCAAAAGCACCAAGGCGACTTACTGTATGGTGATGTCGAGTTTGGCTTAACGGCAAGCAACGGTAATAAAAAAAGTACGGCATCCAAGTTAAAAAGTAATGTTTATCAAGATTTTACGAAATGGCGAAATCACTTTAAACTCGATGCTTTATACCGAGAAGATAGTGATGACGATACGGAGCAAAATGAAGTGTCGGCATCACGTTACTTCGTCTCAGGTCAAGGCAACTATAAAGTAGGGCAAGATAATGCGTCTTTCTTTCTTTATGGTGATTATCTAAATGATAAATTTAGTGGTAAAGACTACACCACGACGATGGCACTTGGCTATGGTAATCGGCTCTATGAAGGTTCAAAAAATACCGTTGATTTTGATATTGGTCCGGGCTTGTATTTGTCAAAAACGGATAAAGAGACTGAATTGGCAGAGGGAAAGTCACGGCTAAAACAAGGTCAGCTCATGCGTATTGCGTTGCAATGGGAAAGAAATATCTCTAAACGCACGCGTTTTAACCAGGATGTGAGCATGGAAGTTTCTTTATCTGGACTCAATGACCGGCTTATTAGTGAAACTTCACTTGTAAGCCAAGTATTAGGTGGAGTGTCGTTGAAGATGTCTTATGTCTACCGTTATAATTCACAGCCTGAAGAAGAGAAGCTAAAAGTAGATACAGAGCTTGGAGCGACACTAGTTTATAGCTTTTAATGAGGAAATATATGTACCGTCACACTCAATTTTCGTGGGCAATTATGGCGATTTTAGCTTGGATCGCGAGTTTTTTAATTTTAGCAACATGGCTGTTAGGCTATAACGTGATGGTATTAGTATTCGCCGTTATTCTCGCGATAATGGCGAGCTTGTTTTATGGACTTACCATTGAAGTCAACAATCAGGAACGAACCCTAAGTTGGTGGTTTGGCCCTGGGGTGGCAAAAAAGACACTTAGTTTTGACGATATAGAAGGGATAAAAGGCGTGACTAATTCTTTTCGCCATGGCGTTGGTATGCGTATAACTAATGATGGCTGGGTTTACTCTGCATCAGGATTCTCGGCAATTGAAGTGAGTTTACCCGATGGTATGAAATATCGCTTAGGCACCAACGATAAAGCGCAACTACTTGATGCATTGAGTGAGAAAATTGCAAGCGCTGATTAAGCGCTTGCGATAAGCTATTTTTTAGTGGTCATGCCCACAGCCGCCTTCACCATGAACATGGCCGTGTGCAATTTCTTCTTCTGTTGCATCACGTACTTCTAGCACTTCAACATCAAAATTAAGGGTGATACCAGATAATGGGTGGTTGGCATCAACAATCACTTCTTCATCCTGAATATCAAGGATCATGACCATTTGATCACCATCGTCAGTTGTAGCACGAAATTGCATACCCACTTCAATTTCCATACCATCAAACATAGATGTAGGTACAGCTTGCATTAAGTCGTCGTGGCGTTCTCCGTACCCATTTTCAGGTTCAACTGTTACGCTGAGTTTGTCACCCGCCTGCTTATCCATTAGTGCATTTTCAAGGCCTGAAATCAAATATCCAGTACCGACGATAAACACCAGTGGCTCACCATCGAACGAATTATCGATAGTGTTGTTGTCATTATCTAAAACGCTGTAATGCATTCTTACCACTTTATTTGGTGCGATTTTCATAGTATATCCCGCTTATTGGTCATCTAGAGAATAGGGTAGAGGTAAAATTGTCAATGCTACCTCAGGTGAGTTTTTTGCACGTAGGTGTGCTGTGCTATCAGTATCATTGGGCAATATGGTTAAGGCACTATAGGTACTGGTGGCTTCGTTATAAACTTGATGTACAACTTTGCCAGCACGACGCCAGTTATCCCCAAGTTGTAGTTCAAGATCAGTCTCATCAATTGAGCTTGGTGCTGTTCCTTGCACAATGTACATGGCACGTTTGTTTTTGCCTAGGTAACGCATACGCGCGACTGTTTCTTGCCCGGTATAACAGCCCTTTTTAAAACTGATACCATCTAATGCTTGGAGATTAATCATTTGTGGCACAAATTCTTCAATATTCTTTTCATTGAGTTGCGGTTCTCCAGCTAAAATGCTGGCCTCAATAAACGCACTGGGATCAGTGGTAAGGTCAATATCATCGGGCAAAGTGTAGTCATCATTGATGATTAAGAGCAGCCTTGTGCTATCTAGTTTTAGTGCTTTGTTATTGCCAAAGTCACACGCAGTGTGTTCATTTTCAAAGTTTAAGCCTAGCGAATCACATACATTATTCAATTGCGTGCTTTGTATACCGATGATTTTAACGTCCTCGACCAGGTCTATTTCAACTTTTGCGAATACACCATATTTTTTAAGCTCTTTTGCTGAAGCATTGATTTCTGCTTCAGATCCCAAGAGCATATAACTTTGCTGGTGTTTAAAAATACGAAATGCGCCCCAGAGCTTACCTTTTGGGCTGCAGTGACCACCCCATAAAAAGTTTTGCTCAGTGATAAGGTTCATATCTTGGGTTAATTGGCCATGTAAATAACTCAATTGCTCGGAGCCTGTAACAGCAATTAGTTTATAAGGTAAATTAACAGCACATGCGAGTGACATAATATTAATCCTTAGTATGAGAATGAGCGTAATATTAACTTATATTGGCATGCGCATAAACGCCCATACCAAAAGAAATATAGCGAGGGAGGCTAACCAGTCGGTTTTCATGGGAACTCAGGTGTTTCATTTATCAAACTAAGATATAATCAAGTCGCTATACGTTAATAATTATAGATAAGGGTATTTAAATGGCAGAGCTGTATTCAAAGTCTCGCACAAAATGGGCATGTCGACGTGGTATGTTGGAGCTAGACGTATTGTTAGGGCCATTTGTCGATGATGCATATGATGCGTTGAGTGAGTCAGATAAATTGGTTTTTCAGCGTTTACTTGCTGAAGAGGACCCAGACTTGTTTGCATGGTTTATGGGCCATAAGACGTGCTCTGATGCTGAACTTAACACTATGGTAAGATTGATCCTTGACCGAGTACGCGTATAAGTTCACATTCCAAAACAATGTGTTAGACCGCAAGCCTTTTGTGGTCCTATTTACGAGCACGATTTTTATATGTGTTGTGCTATTTCCTAGCTTTTACTTAGGCTTGTTTTCGGTTGTTCTAGGGTTTGTTGGTTTTAAGCTATGCCTGTGGCAATGCCGCCACAACACCCCCCAGCATGGTGTTATTTTAATAACTCAATCAGATAACTATATAGAGCTACAAGGGTCCCACTCTATACAAGGAAGAGTGACTGATGCAGAGCTTTTTTTTAAATATATTGTGTTTACGTATAGCAGGACAAGCAGGTGCGAAAAGACGGGTATTTATTATCCGAGATGCGTTGTCGGCACAAGACTGGTCTTGCTTGTGCCGGTGTTGTCTAGGGCGCTTCCCTAAGGGGTCAAAACCGTAGGCTGTGGTGATTCGTTTTGCCCTGGGTAATCAATAGTGTAATGCAAACCTCGGCTCTCCTTTCGTTCAAGCGCACTGCGAATAATAAGCTCGGCCACTTGTACTAAGTTTCTAAGCTCTAATAGGTTATTAGAGACTCTAAAATGGGCATAGTACTCATTGATCTCTTGCTGTAATAACTCAACACGGCGCAAGGCTCGCTCTAAACGCTTGGTTGAACGTACAATGCCAACGTAATCCCACATAAACAGCCTTAACTCGTGCCAGTTATGGGTGATCACAACTTCTTCATCTGAATCATTAACTTGACTTTCATCCCACTCTGGCAATGGAGGTGGTGTGGGGCTGGTTTTTATTTTTGCTAAAATATCTTTAGCAGCGGCATGCGCAAAAACAATACACTCAAGTAACGAGTTGCTGGCCATGCGATTGGCGCCGTGCAGTCCTGTATAAGCCACTTCACCAATGGCGTATAAATTATCAATGTCGGTTTTACCATTAAAGTTGGTGACAACCCCACCACAGGTGTAATGTGCTGCTGGTACAACAGGGATGGCTTCTTTGGTAATGTCTAAACCAACACTGAGACATTTGGCATAAATAGTCGGAAAGTGTTCAATAATAAAGTCTTTGTCTTTATGAGATATATCAAGGTAAACACAATTGGCGCCGAGACGTTTCATTTCATAGTCTATGGCTCGAGCAACGATATCACGAGGAGCAAGTTCTTCACGTTCGTCAAAATCAGGCATAAAACGAGAGCCGTCAGGGCGCTTTAGTAAAGCCCCTTCACCGCGCATGGCCTCAGTGATTAAGAAATTCTGTAACTCTGGGTGATATAAGCTGGTAGGGTGAAATTGATTAAATTCCATATTGGCAACTTTACAACCAGCACGCCAAGCCATTGCTATACCATCGCCACTTGATACATCTGGGTTAGAGGTGTAGAGGTAAACCTTACTAGCCCCCCCTGTGGCAAGTGCAACAAATTTAGCTGAAATAGTCTCAACACGTGCTTTCTCTCGATTGAACACATAAACACCATCAATACGTGTTTGTTTATTATTTTTATTACAGATAAGGTCAATTGCATTATGTTGTTCAAGCAAAGTGATATTGCAGTGATCTTGAACTTGGCTTACAAGAGTAGTTTGAACGGCTTGGCCTGTTGCATCGGCAGCATGTAAAATTCGCCTATGGCTGTGCCCTCCTTCACGAGTAAGGTGAAATCTTTCTTTGCCCTTACTATCAAACTCCATATCAAATGGTACGCCTTGCTCAATTAGCCATTTTAAGCAATTTTTGGCATTGCTTGCTGTGTAGTGAACCGCATCTCTATCACACAGTCCTGCACCTGCAGCTAGTGTATCTTCAACGTGGGATTCAATGCTGTCATTTTTTTTATCAAATACCGCGGCAATGCCACCTTGTGCGTATAGCGTAGAACCTTCTTTTAGGGCGCCTTTACTGATTACTGTAACGTGGCAATGATTGGCTAAAGACAACGCCAGACTTAAGCCGGCTGCGCCGCTTCCGATAACGACAACATCGGTGTGATGGTTTTTATTTGACTTCATGTGTTTGGATCTTCGCTTTTTATATACGCTACATACAGCTAGATGCAGCATTTTTTGCTATTATACACCTAATTAAGGTAAACCATATGTGCTTTGTATAGGCAAATTTGGCATCGATATGTACGTTTAAGCCATGCTTTTGATTATTATTTTAAAAAAAAGTATAAAAAAACAGAACTTTTTACTCATAGTCTAGTCTGAGTAGCTGTAAATAATGGCAACGAAACATTAAGTTATAACTATAACAAAGAGGAGTACCGGCTCGAATGAGCGAGCAGGATTTGGATTTAGAACTGGTTAAGCGGGTACAGCAAGGAGATAAAAACGCCTTCAACCTTTTAGTTGCCAAGTATCAAAATAAGGTCGCCGGGCTGATTTCACGTTATGTGTCAAATCATGGTGACGTAGCAGATGTAGCCCAAGAGGCTTTTATCAAGGCGTATCGTGCATTGCCAAATTTTAGAGGTGAGAGTGCATTTTACACTTGGTTATACCGCATAGCGGTCAACTGCTCAAAAAACTATTTGGTGGCTCAAGGGAGAAAACCCCCAGCCAATGATGTAGATGCAGAAGATGCAGAGTTTTACGATGGCGCTGAGCAATTGCGCTCTAATGCATCTCCCGAAAATCTATTGCTAAGTGATGAGGTGCGCTCTGTAATATTTGCCACCATTGATGGTTTACCTGATGACTTAAAAACGGCAATTACCCTAAGAGAGATTGAAGGTATGAGCTATGACGAAATAGCGGTCGTAATGGATTGTCCAGTTGGTACCGTTCGTTCTCGTATATTTAGGGCACGAGAAGCAATAGATAATAATTTAAACCCACTAATAGGTGAGTCATAATATGACAAAAGAGAACCTTACAACATCACCGCAAGAGGCAGCATCACGCTTGCTTGATGGCGATTTGCAGCTAGAGCATTCTTCTGAAGGTCAAGTGGACACAGAAAAGTTTGCGCGCTATGCGAAAATTGGTGATGTAATGCGTGAAGCACAATCAGGTGGTATTAGTATTGATATCACGGCAAGTGTTGCAAGTGCATTAGAAAATGAGCCTTGTTATAGTATGACCAATGAAGCGGCAACGCTTGATGAGCAACATGATTATGGCACAAAGGTGGTTAAACTTAGCGCTTGGCGTAAGCCTTTATCTCAGGTTGCAATAGCAGCAAGTGTGGCGTTGGTAGCAGTGCTTGGTGTTAATACTATGCCCCAGCAAAGTGGCCCTGCGATTGATGAAATGCCGATATTGCAATCACGTCCGTTAGCGGGGGGCGTTGCACCAGTTAGTTTTTCATCGGAGCAACCTGCATTACAAAATGCTGAGCAAGGTCTGCGTGATTTACAACAACAGCGTATTGGTGCTTTAGTGTTAGAGCATCAACGTCAATCCCGTGTGGCTTATGCATTGCAGCAAAAACAAAAAGCTGCAGATGAACAACCTGAGGAAAAGAAGTAGTTAAATGAGATTACTTGCCTGTATTTTAGGTTTATTTTTGGCTACCACGGTACATGCCAATGACGTCGTTTCTGCAAAGCAATTGTTAAAAAATATGGCCACGGCGGTCCACACAAGAAATTTTGATGCCTCTTTTGTGGTCCAAAAAGGCAAAGGTATGGAGCCTTACCGCTGGGTGCATGCCAAATATCAAGGTAAAGAGTTAGAATTGCTAAGCCTACTCAATGGAGCGGGTCTAGAAATTGTTCGAGTCGATGACTTAGTGACCTATTATGAACCCCAGTCTGCACCATATTCAGTAAAAACAGATTCTATTGCAGGCCCAATTCCAGAAGTTTTATTCAAAGGTGTAGAAGCCTTACTTGATCACTATGATTTTGTGTTGGGTGGAAAAGGTCGAATCGCTGGGCGTCCAGCTCAATTAGTTCGAGTGGAAGCAAAAGATAACACGAAATATAACTATTGGCTTTGGATAGATACGCAATCGTCACTGTTACTAAAAGCGGCATATGTAAATCAGCAAGGTGAACTGCTGGAGCAGTTGCAATTAACACATATTAGTGTGACCCCAGAACCTGCTGAACAGGTTTTAGAGCTCGCGCAGCGTGAGTTTCCAGCACCTCTACCAGCACTGAAACTAAACAAAGATGAAACAGTGCAGAGTAACTGGCAGATAGGATGGCTACCTGAAGGTTTTAAGCTGTTAAAGTCAGATCGCCATAAGTTAGATTTAAATAACGAACTGGCTGACTATTATTTATTTTCAGATGGATTAGTAGATATCTCAGTATTTGTACAGCGGCCATTGCCTGGGAAGCGCCCAAGCGGAGCATTATCTTCTGGGGCAACTACCGTATATGTACATAATTCTGGCGCCTATGATGTCTCTGTGGTGGGCAATATCCCCGCAGTTACAGCTAAAAATATCGCTGAGTCGGTTAAACGCCCGCTATGATTGAACAAACACTCACTGTGGTGTCAGTCTCTGGCACTACAGCTCATTTGCAGGCGCAACAAAAAGTAGCATGTGAGGGCTGTAATGGTAAATGTGGCTCGCAAATTTTTAGTAAGTTATTTGGAACTCACAAGAAAACCTTTCCTATTACGATAGAAGAGCCACTCCAAGTTGGGCAAAAAGTGAAACTGAGTTTAGATGACTCTAAAATTGTTAATCATGCCTTCTACGTGTATATGTTTCCGCTTATTTTTGCGTTTATTTTTGTATTCATGAGCGCTTTGATATTAAATCTTGGAGAGCCTTGGCAGATATTTGCTGCGCTAATAGGGGGTTGCTTAGGTATTTTCGTTGCCAGAAAACGAGTTTATTCCCTAAAACATGATGTGAAAGTGGTAAAAATTTACCCAATTAGCATGGCGGTGACGCAAATAGATGGTGATTGAGTTAAATAAAAGGTAAAATCTGCACTTTAATCCATTTAGTGACTAATAGAAGTTTAGAATCCAGTATATGAAGCATATCCGTAACTTTTCTATCATCGCCCACATTGACCATGGCAAATCAACACTTTCTGACCGCCTAATTCAAGTATGCGGTGGCCTTACAGCCCGAGAAATGCAGCAGCAGGTTCTGGATTCGATGGACATCGAACGCGAGCGTGGTATCACCATTAAGGCACAAAGTGTAACTTTGAACTACACAGCCAAAGATGGTGAAACTTATATGCTGAACTTCATCGACACGCCGGGGCATGTTGATTTTACCTATGAAGTATCTCGCTCTTTAGCGGCTTGTGAAGGCGCACTGCTAGTTGTTGATGCAGGTCAAGGCGTTGAAGCACAAACCTTAGCTAACTGTTACACCGCAATTGAAATGGATTTAGAAGTTATTCCAATTTTGAATAAAATTGACTTGCCGCAAGCTGATCCATTGCGTGTAGCGGAAGAAATTGAAGACATTGTAGGCATTGATGCTCTTGACGCTGTACAGTGTAGTGCAAAAACAGGTATTGGTATTGACGATGTACTTGAGAACATCGTACGAGATATACCACCACCAGAGGGCGATCCTGAAGCACCGTTACAAGCCCTTATTATTGACTCTTGGTTTGACCCATATCAAGGTGTTGTATCACTGGTACGCATCAAGCATGGTGAAATGCGCCAAGGGGATAAAATTAAAATCATGTCAACCGATCAAACCCATATTGCCGATAGAGTGGGTATTTTTACACCAAAACAAACGAATACCGGTGTTTTAAAAACGGGTGAAGTAGGCTTTATGATTGCGGGTATTAAAGATATCCATGGTGCACCTGTGGGTGACACTATCACACAAACTAAAAATGCAGCACCTGAGCGTTTACCTGGTTTCCAAAAAATCAAACCACAAGTTTATGCTGGTATGTTCCCAATTTCATCAGATGATTATGAATCGTTCCGTGACGCGCTGAACAAGCTAAGTCTAAATGATGCTTCGTTGTTTTTTGAACCTGAAAATTCAACCGCGTTAGGTTTTGGCTTTCGCGTTGGCTTTTTAGGTATGTTGCATATGGAGATCATCCAAGAGCGTTTAGAACGTGAATATGACATGGATTTGATCACCACGGCACCTACGGTAATTTATGAAATTGAAACTAAAGATGGCTTAATTCAAATTGATAATCCATCTGATTTACCGCCGGTGAACGACATTATAGAAATTCGCGAGCCAGTAGTAGAAGCCAATATTTTAGTACCCCAAGAGTACTTAGGTAATGTTATTACCCTTTGTGTTGAAAAGCGTGGTATGCAAACAAAAATGGCTTATCATGGTAAGCAAGTTGCTGTGACGTATGAAATTCCTATGGCGGAAGTGGTGATGGACTTTTTTGATAAGTTGAAGTCAACCAGCCGTGGTTTTGCATCTTTGGATTATAATTTTAAGTATTTTCAAGCGTCAGATATGGTGCGCGTCGATATTTTAATTAATGGTGACAGAGTTGATGCGTTAGCCATTATCGCTCACCGTGAAGGTGCACAAAGCCGCGGGCGTCAGTTGGCCGATGCATTAAAAGAGCTTATCCCTCGTCAAATGTTTGATATTGCGATTCAGGCTGCAATTGGTGGTCATGTTATTGCCCGAACAACGATTAAGCAGTTACGCAAAAACGTTATTGCAAAGTGTTATGGTGGTGATGTAAGTCGTAAGAAGAAACTACTTCAGAAACAAAAAGAAGGCAAAAAACGTATGAAACAATTGGGTAATGTAGAAGTTCCCCAAGATGCGTTTCTTGCCATATTAAAAGTGGGTAAATAACAGGAATTTTTGAATGGCAGGCTATTTTTCTATATTTTTGGTGGTATTAACCATAGGCTCAGGCTTAATCTGGCTATTAGACCACTTGGTTTATGCACCTAAGCGCAACGAACGTATTGCATTGGCACAAGGCTCTTCAGAGCAGCCATTGGATGAAGACGTTATTGCACAAATTGCACCTGAACCTGCCATTATTGAAGGCGCAAAGTCTATTTTTCCAATGATTGCAGCGATCACTATTTTTCGCTCATTTATTTTTGAACCGTTTCAAATTCCATCAGGCTCAATGATGCCTACATTACTAGATGGTGATTTTATCTTGGTTCAAAAGTACGCATATGGTATTAAAGACCCAGTTTGGCGCTCTCAATTGGTCGATGTTGGGGAGCCTCAGCGCGGAGATGTGACGGTATTTAAGTTTCCACTTGATGAGCGTATCGATTTTATAAAGCGCATTATCGGTTTACCAGGAGATCATATCGTTTACCGCAATCGTCAACTATATATTAAGCCAAACTGCGCTGAAGGTGAGCAGCAGCAAGGTACTTTAATTTGTGGTGAGTATAATAAAATAAAGCTTGATATCGTTAATAACGACGAATACAAGCAAGGTTCAATGCCATTGGTACGTTTGACAGAAAGTTTGCCAGATGTGTCGCATGATATACTGATTAATCCTCAGGCTGTTGAGCCTGTGGAGCGTTATCGTCCACAGCAATCTGGTACTAGAAAAGATGAGTGGATAGTACCAAAAGATAGCTATTTTGCTATGGGTGATAACCGAAATAATAGCCAAGACAGTCGTATGTGGGGATTTGTTCCTAAGGAAAACTTGGTAGGTAAAGCTGTCTTTATTTGGATGAGTTTTGATTTTGAAAATGGCCCAGATAGCCTACTTCCAGGCTGGGTTCCAACTGGTGTTCGTTTTGGACGCCTAGGTAATATTCAGTAACAATGAAAAGAAACGTAGCAGAACTATACAGTAAGATAGGATATCACTTTAACAATGAGGCATTGCTTGAGCAGGCTATGACGCACCGAAGTCATAAAGGCCAGCACAATGAGCGATTAGAGTTTCTTGGTGACTCAATTTTGAGCTTTGTTATCGCCAATGCCTTATATGAACAATTCCCAAAAGCACGTGAAGGTGATTTAAGCAGGATGCGTTCTACCTTAGTGAGAGGACAAACTTTAGCTGAGTTTGGTGTTGAGTTTAATTTAGGTGACTATTTAAGGCTTGGTCCTGGTGAGTTAAAAAGTGGTGGTTTTCGCCGTGAGTCGACACTGGCTGATGCCGTTGAGGCCATTATAGGGGCGGTCTTTTTAGACTCAGGTATTAACACCTGTAGCGACTTGATTTTAGCTTGGTATGCAACGCGCCTAGACGCAATTTCGCCTGGGCTTAATCAAAAAGATCCAAAAACACTATTACAAGAATATTTGCAAGCACGTAAATTGCCATTGCCTGGCTACACAGTGATCGATACTAAAGGGCAAGCGCATAACCAAACATTCACGGTTGAATGTATAGTGGAAGGGATGGAGAGCATAATTTCAGTAGGTAGCTCTCGTCGTAAAGCAGAACAGAAAGCCGCCGAAAAAGCATTGAAGATTTTAAAGAATGACGCTTAATACACACTGTGGCATGGTTGCCATTGTTGGTCGCCCCAATGTGGGAAAGTCAACATTATTAAACAAAATTGTTGAGCAAAAAGTGAGTATTACCTCACGTAAGCCACAAACTACTCGCCATCGTATTATGGGCATACACACTGAAGATAATTACCAAGCAGTATATGTCGATACACCGGGTTTACACATTGAAGAAAAACGAGCAATTAACCGCTTAATGAACCGTGCAGCATCAAGCTCAATTGGTGACGTTGAGCTGATTATTTTTGTTCTAGAGGGCACACTTTGGAACAATGATGATGAAATGGTATTGAATAAGGTCATGCAAAGTGGCCGGCCTGTGCTAGTGGTGATGAATAAGGTTGACCAAGTAAAAGTACAAGAAGATGTACTCAAACATATGCAATGGTTATCAGAGCAAGGTGATTTTGCAGGTATAATTCCGGTGTCTGCAAAACAAGAAAAGAATATTGATCTGGTTAAAAAAGAAGTGCGAGCCCGCTTGCCTGAATCTGAGTTTTATTTCCCAGAAGATTACGTAACCGATCGTTCAATGCGTTTTATTGCCGCAGAAATTGTGCGTGAAAAGCTTATGCGCTTTATGGGAGATGAGTTACCTTACTCTGTTACTGTTGAGATTGAGCAATTTAAATGGCAAGACAATGGTGTTTGGCAAATCAATGCGTTGATTTTGGTCGAACGTGAGTCTCAAAAACGTATGGTCATTGGTAACAAGGGCGAAAAACTCAAGGTTATTGGCCGTGAGGCACGCAAAGATTTAGAAAACATGTTAGAGAATAAAGTGTTTTTAGAGCTTTGGGTAAAAGTGAAGTCTGGCTGGGCTGATGATGAGCGTGCACTGCGCAGCTTAGGTTACGGAGAAGACTGATTGCATAACGACTTTCGGCAAGTATATTTATTGCATCGACGTGCACATAGCGACTCTCAGTTGATGCTCAATATGCTTGTTGAAGGTGTTGGTCACCTTAGCATGATAGCCCGTATTAAGGGCAAGCAATCGCTTAAACATAATGCAACTTTAAGACCCTTTACTCCTATCTTGGCCCAATACAGTGGGCGCTACGATTTAAAGTATCTAAATACCTTTGAACTGGCAAAAAATCCATTACTATTGCAGGGTAAGCAGTTGTACTGTGGTTTTTATTTAAATGAATTAACGTATCGCATTGTGCCACGCAATGAACCATTAGAGCAGGTGTTTGAGTTATATCAAACGCATTTAAACTCATTGACTGAGCAAGCGGATGTAGAGCCTATATTACGCAGTTATGAGTTTCAATTACTCAATGCGCTTGGTTTTGGTGTGGAGTTTGATATTGATGCTGATGGTGAACAAATCAGCGCAAATTTAAGCTATCAATACATACCAGAGCTTGGTTTTATGCCAACTGACACACCGCATTATGGTTTTTCAGGTGCTGTGTTGCTGGCTATGGCTGAACACGATTTTGCCAAACCCATCGTCCGCACACCCGCTAAGCATTTAAGCCGGTACTTATTAAAACCGTTGTTAGGAAACAAGGCTTTAAAGAGCCGAGAATTATTTATATCAAGGTAATGCTATGACAGATATTTTATTAGGTATTAACGTTGACCATATTGCGACGCTAAGGCAAGCGCGCGGTACTAGTTATCCAGATCCAGCTCATGCGGCTAGCGTAGCCGAACATGCAGGTGCTGATGGTATAACCATTCATTTGCGAGAAGATCGTCGGCATATCCAAGATAGAGATGTATACGTAATGGCTAAAACCATACAAACACGTATGAACCTTGAAATTGCAGTAACTGATGAAATGCTTGCTATCGCGCAAGAAGTAAAGCCTGAATATGTGTGTTTAGTGCCAGAGAAACGTGAAGAGTTGACGACCGAAGGTGGTTTAGACGTTATTGGCAATCAAACTAAAATCTCCGAGGCTGTTAAGCTACTTGCCAGCGCGGGTATTAAAGTGAGCCTGTTTATTGATGCAGACAAAGCGCAAATAGATGCAGCTAAAGCCACTGGCGCACCCTATATTGAAATTCACACTGGCGCATACGCTGATGCACATAATGATAAAGAACAAGCACAAGAGCTTGAGCGCATTCGTGAAGGTGTGCAATATGCCCACAGTATTGGCATTATTGTCAATGCGGGTCATGGCTTGCACTATCATAACGTGAAGCCGATAGCGCAAATGCCAGAAATTTACGAATTAAACATTGGTCATGCTATTATTGCTCGCGCCGCCATTGATGGCCTTGATAAAGCGGTCAGAGATATGAAGCGTTTAATGATAGAAGCAAGACAAATGTAACTTTCGTCGCAGGAAAGGTATCTTTAAAAGGTCGCTTATGTGACCTTTTTTGTTTAGATATTGACTACTTGATAAAGAGAGTAATATGGCACCCTGGCAAATTGATTTTATACAAGGAAAAAAATTATCTGCGCGATATATTCAGGATGCAGAACCTATTGCTTTGTGGTTATTTGAGCAGTTAGAGTCGTCTAAAATACCCTTTTGCTTTGGTATCAACGGCGCACAAGGCTCCGGTAAATCTACGCTTGCTGCGTATTTAGTGGCATATTTAAACGCCCATGGATACCGAGCTGATAACGTATCGTTAGACGATTTTTATTTATCTTCACAAGCGCGACAAACATGTGCTGATAAATATCACCCACTATTGTCAACTCGTGGCGTGCCAGGCACGCATGATGTAAGGCTTCTTAAGCAAGTATTAAACGAATTCAAACTGCAGTATGGTGTTACTTTGCCCCGCTTTAATAAAGTTACCGACAATCCCTATGACGAAACTAAGTGGTCGCATCATAAAGTGGCTTTGGATGTACTGATAATTGAAGGTTGGTGTTTAGGGCTTAAACCAGAACCACGAGTAAGATTGCAATATGCGGTAAATGACTGGGAACAGATAGTTGATTCAGATCGAGTATTTCGTGATCAAGTTAACCAATTTCTTAGTGACGAATATCAATCAGCCTTTACGTATTTAGATAAACTGATTTATCTTGATATTGAATGCTTTGAACGAGTTTTTGCATGGCGTTGGCAACAAGAGAGGCAGCTTACAGCAAATAATGGTAAAGGTATGGATAAGCAGCAGGTTTATGATTTTATAAAGTATTTTCAAAGGTTAACAGAGTGGGGTTTTGAGTGTCTGCCGCACCAATGTGATTTACATATAAAGGTAGATAAGCAGCACCGCTTTTATGTGAATGCTTTTTAGTATAGATATTATTTGAACTTTTGATCTGATAAGGAAAATTATGACGCCAATACTCAACATCAATCACATCCTTATACGCGCACTTCAAATCGATGATTTGGGTGCATTTGCACAATATCGTAATTGTGAATCGATAGCTCGATATCAGAGTTGGGAAAATTACACATTAGAGGATGCGCAAAAGCTCTTACAAAGTACAGATTACAGTACATTTGGTAAAGCTGGAAATTGGTATCAGCTAGCGGTAACTGACTCTCAAAGTGAGCAATTATTAGGTGATTTGGCTGTACACTTTATTGATGACCAACAAGTAGAAATTGGCTTCACAATTGCCCCTGAACATCAGGGCTTAGGTATCGCGTTTCAAAGTGTGCGACAATTATTGAGTTATTTGTTTTTAGAGCGTAACACACACCGGGTTATTGCGATTACTGATGCTGATAACTTGGCTTCACGTCAACTACTCACTAAATTAGGCTTTAGAAAAGAAGCTCATTTTGTGAAAAATATTTTATTTAAAGGAAAGTGGGGGGATGAATGCCTGTTCGCGATGTTACAAGACGAATATACGGGATAATACCAATTTTATTAATCATTGATTATTCTAGTGAGCTAAATGACACATTAGCTGTGTTAAAAATAACTCATATACAATAACGACATGCCGAATTTTTTGCTTGGCTACTCAGTTATTTATCTGTCGCTGTATCTGGCCATATATTCAATGCAATTGGTATTAAACCTCATATAATTATTTACTTTGCATTGGGCTTGATTATCGCACCCCGTTTAACGACCATAATAGGATGCTTTAAGCTATCTAGATTTTTATATGGATTGTGCTCTAGCACTATAAAATCGGCTTGCTTTCCCGCAAGCAAGGAGCCAAGCTTATCTTGTAGCTTAAATGCTTTGGCATTGCCATAAGTCATTGCAGTGATGATGTGTTGTTTACTAAGTCCAGCATTTTGCCATTGCGCCATCTCCCCAAATATAGAAACCGCATGCAAAGTACCCGGGTTGCCTGCATCTGTACCAAATGCGATGTTCAACCCAGAGTTAGCCGCTAATTTAAGGTTCGACTTTTGAATATCTTCAAAACGGCTTGAAAACATCCCCCTAAGTTGGCCAATAATAGATTGCTCCCGCTGCGTTAATTTAGCAATATCTGCTGCTGGCATATCAACCATAGGCACATATTTTAAAAGTAATTGGAACATTTGGTCTGTTTTAGCCGCATTTTGAGTTAACTGCATAAAGCTATCAATAATTGCTTTATGTGCATGGGCTTGTTCAAAGTCAGTAAATGATAGCGAACCTTTAAATAAGTCAAAATAATGGCTATATGCTGAAAGTGTAGGCATATAGGTTACGTCATACTGCTTCATTAATGTGATAAGTTCATTGTCGATAGGGTCGGTGATCACACCATGGACTAAAATATTACCGCCTGCTTTAACTGCCATTTTTGCATTGCGTAGATCTTCAACATGAATAGCTACAATTTTATTGTGCTGATGGGCTAAAGCAATTGCAGGTTGATATAAATCATATAGTTGTTCGCTCGATAGCCCTGTTTCTTGAGACCATACAATTTTAATAATATGGGTATTATATTGCAGCTGTTTTTTCACTAATTCAAGTGCGCTTTGTGTTGAATTCACCTGAGTGAAAGTATTACCATTAATACTTAACTGAGGAACTGTCATAGGAGAAAGTAAGGTACCTGCAGCGTAAATATTAGGAAAGACACCGGAGCTTGAAACCTGACGATAATGTTTCAGGTATTCTGAGGGACCACCTAAATCAAACACGGTTGTAATCCCTAGTTGTAAGTAACGTTTTAAGATGTTTGCTGTATTGTCTAATAACCACTGTTGGTCTTGCTGGTATGGGATTAGTTTAGTGGCATCTATAGTGTCAGGCCTGGTAAATGCACCACCAGACTGTGCTAAGTGAATGTGACCATCAATTAGTCCTGGTATGACCCATTTGCCCTTTAAATTAAATACCTTATAGCCAGTAGGGATTGGATTAGAGCTAGGCTGAAGCTTAATTATGTTACCTTGCTCTACCAAGATAGTGGTATTGGAAAATGCCGCAGACACACCAGGGTTAACAACATTCGCGCCTACAAATGCAATTTTATTAGGCGAATTTTCATATTCTTCAATCTTAGCCGTACTATGTAAGTTCTGACATGCAGCTATAGCGCAAAACAACAGAGCAAAGCAAAGTATGATGTAGACGTATTTGATTAAGTGCATGATATATTCCTGATAATAAAGTTACGTTATGTTTGGGCTTGTTCATATCAATTGCCATATAACGGCGCTTAAATAACGCTATAATTTCTCTAAAAATAAATTAAAAGCTATAATTTCAATGTGTTGGAGTTTAAGCTTTAGTGTTGTGAAAATCGTTTTATGATTCAGTTAGTGAGGACTTCGTGTAGAATGCTTTACGAAGGCTAATTGCTAAAATCTAATACAAAATGTTTGCTGCTTTGGGCAGGCAGTTAAGTCAGTTAAATTTGGGGAATGTATTGTGTCATCGTCATTTATTGTGTGCGAAATAAATAGAGTAACTGGCGAAGTAAAGCTCAATGGTGCCTCACATGTGCTCAGGCCAAAAACACATGAGTTACTTATGTTGTTGGCTCAAAACCCGCATCAAGTATTTTCAAAATCGCAAATTTTAACTCAAGTTTGGCAAGACAGCGTGATAGAAGAGCAGGTTGTTTTTCAGTCAATTAATGAGATAAGAAAAGCATTAGGGCAAGCGGATGTTATTACAACTTATCCAAAAAGAGGGTATAAATGGAATGTTGAACGAACGCAGTTTATTGACCCTTTAAGTATTTCGGTTCAGAAGAATAAATATTCCCTTAAGTTAGTCGCCGTTTTATTCACCGTACTTTTAGCTATCACTATTGTATATGTTGCTTTAATGAGTAGCTCTAACAGCACGATTGAAACTGATGTAAAAGAGCATAAAGGTATATTAGTGCTGCCATTTCAAATTAATGATTCTTTGCAAGATATGCAATGGCTCAGGTTTGGTGCTATGGAGGGACTGATTAGTTTAATCTCACCGAATCAGCAGGCAACTGTTTTCCATCTTGAGGATGTAATTGATATTCTTAATCGAGTCGCAATCGGTGAGCGTAAGAACATTGATAAAATCTTTCAAAGGTCAGGGGCATCTCACATACTCGAAACCTCAATTGGTGGGCAACTGGGAGAGTTAAACATTGTTTATACACTCTACACTCGGCATAAACATATTACACAAGTATTACATGCTAAAGATATAAATAGCGCACTACCAAAGTTAGCTAAACAGTTTAATCATATGCAGAGCATGACAGCGGCGCCATTGAAACAAGTGAATTTACAATTTCAAAATGAGCTGCTCGCAAACGCAATGCGGTTTTTAGAATCAGGAGACTCAGATTCTGCTCTTTCTTTTATAGAAAGCGCATTACTTAATCAACCAAATAACATCTTAGCACTGTATTTTTCAGCAAAAATAAATATGGAATTAGGCAATGCTAATGAGGCGATGTTATCGGTGGATAAAGCATTGCTTGAGTTATCAGAAAATCACCTAGATGGCTATAAGCATAGATTACAGTACTTAAAAGCTGCAGCATTGCTTAGTTTAGGGAACATACAAGAGGCTGAAAATAATTTAATACAAGCCCAAGTGCTTGCTAAAGACAGCTTTGATTGGCTTTACTATGGGTATACACACTCTATATTAGGATTGATCAGGCAGCATCAGTTACGTTTTGAACAAGCAAATCAGCATTTTAATTTGGCTTTACAATATCAGCAAATATTAAAATGCCCCATGGGTATAGCACAAGGATATTTAGATTTAGCTGGACTGTTGTTTACTCAACACAAACAACAACAAGGACAAGAGTATTTAAATTCTGCAAGCAAACTCATTGAAGAAAAAAAACTAGTTAAAGTATTACCATTGTTAAAGCAGGTAGAAAAACAATCTCAAGATGTCAATTTACGTTAGCCTGTTAATTTATATGTAACTTAACTTTTTATTAGGAAATACCTTTAACCAAAATGCGGCTTCAAAAGCAAAGCCCAACATAACAAAAATGAATAACCCGGTGGAACTGCTGTAAGTGTATGATGCGATAGCAGCAACAAGTAATGCAAAGAGTACTAAAAAGCGATATACAGTGTTCATATTCTTCCCAAAGGTGTTAAATGCACCGAATTTTTGTACCCGAGTAATATAGCAGGGTTAGTTGTTATCGGCAAATTCTACTCGTTATTATATGGCCATCAATACTACGGTGTTATATTTCAGCACTTTTATTTTTTGATAGCTCATTGAAGTTAAGCCTACTTTCTTCATGACTTGGGCTTTAACTTTTTAACGAGTTATGAGCTAATCCAAAAAGTGAATATGTTTTTATTGTATTTTTATGAATATAAACTTCTACTAAAAATCATCTATTCATTGGTAGGTGATACGTAAGTAACCATTTTTCTGATATTAGTGCCTATTCCAGCATCTAACTAAATGACAATTTTATATAAAACATCCAAGTATTACTTTGTGAAGAATTTCATTTTCATCCTAACGCTGAAATATAATATTTTTATAAAAATCAATGTTATATGGTAGGTAAAAGGTAAGTTAACTGAGTTTCACTGAGTTTTTCTTGCGTAAGTATAAGTATTTTTTGAAGATGCATGGGTTGCTGCATTCTGCCTTTTGTATTGGAGTTGTAGCGATAGGTTTATAAAGCAATTAACTTGTTAATATTGAGGGAAACATGAAAAAAAGCACATTAACAAACCTATTAGTGATGATCACGGCAGCGCTTGTAAGTGGTTCTGCATCTGCATATTCAGACCCTGAGAATTGGAACTTTGACATCGGTTGGCACGCAAGTAATGTAGCACCTGTCGAGTACGCAAATAAAGTTTATGCAGGGCAACATGACTTAAGTTCACCTGTTTATGTGTGTCAATATCTGAATCTGCCAGGTAAACATGTGAATGGAAAGTGCTATGTGAGCTACAGAGGTCGACAATATGGATCTTATTATTTCAAGAGCTTACAGACGAAGTTTGCTGGTTTAGAGTGGTCAGCTCGTATAAAAGGGCCTGTAGTACCTGGAGTTAAACCAAATGATATTAGAGGTGATGCCGTAGTGGGTGGCTCTGAAGGGCATGACGTATATATCTGCCGAGGTAAATATTATAATCATACAGTTGTTGGTAAGTTTGTACGTGGCCATGGTTGTTATTATAGCCATGCTGGGCGTGAACATTTACTCAGTGTTAGTGAAGACAAGTTCCAAGTATTAATTGATACAAAACAAAGCTGGCGATAGCCTTTTCTGGCAATTGTGATCTTACCTAATTACAATTGCCTAACTGCTAGAAGAAAAAATTTATTTTAAGTTTCTTAATCATATTCCGCCTTTCATACAATTACTTTAAAATACATTCTTCACTCATTTTTTGAAAGTTTTAGCTTGTTATTGTGAAATTTAAATTAATGCGATTTTATAAATACATTTCCTTTTATATCTATTAATATTTCAATCATAAAAATGTGGATTTATAACAAGATTTAGGTGTATAAGAGATTGCTGTTTTTAGCATGTGAAGTGCGCCGATGGAATTAGATAATAGGATGTTTAGTAATGCTTAATAAAAGTCAGGTACAACAACCATTAACTGATTTTGAAAAATTCTCAGCGGTTAAATATTTAGATCTTTACATCTGTTTTAAAGAAAGAAAAGTTTATAAAAATAAATGTGACCTTAAGCTTAGTGAGCTCTCCTTTCGTTTACTTGTGACTTTACTTTATTATGCACCACAACCGTTGTCGAGTGCTCAATTATTAGATCTAGTGTGGGGTGAAGTGATCACAGGGGATGAAAACGTAAAACAGCGGATCCGGATGTTACGTTTGGCACTTGGTCAAAATGAAGAAAGGCAATATATAAAGAATGCTAGGGGTAAAGGCTATTATATTGATGCGTCAGTAAGTTGGTTACAACCTACTTATAATCTATTTGATGCAACACCGAGTAAGTTGTTATTTTATGGTGTTGGTGTAGTAACCCTATTAATAACCACATGGTTTTTTTATTTTAAAAAAAATAATGTTAGCCACCAAGGTTTAGAGTTTACCGTCAAACGCGAGCAAGCAATTCGTTTTACGGCTGTTAGTAATAAATTAGCATTTTGTTTTGACGGTTTTGATGACTATATAGAAGTTGCCGACACTGATGA
Source organism: Pseudoalteromonas sp. SANK 73390 (assembly GCF_054966645.1). Lineage (NCBI taxonomy): Bacteria > Pseudomonadati > Pseudomonadota > Gammaproteobacteria > Alteromonadales > Pseudoalteromonadaceae > Pseudoalteromonas > Pseudoalteromonas sp. SANK 73390. The sequence continues at coordinate 9,454 of NZ_ARPN01000047.1, read as the reverse complement.
TTTAGACGTTGCCACAGGAGATTTCTCTATAACTGCTTGGCTGAGAACTCAAACGTTAGAACAACGAGTGATTGTTGATAAGCGCTATGAAGATCAAACGGGCTATGTGCAAGGGTATGTATTATTTGTAGATGAAGGACGGCTCGGTTTTCAATTAGCTGATGGAAATGGGAGTTGGTATTGTGAGCAATCCGATGCGTCATGTACAACTTATCTTTCAAAAGCTTTTATAGCTGATGGTCAGTGGCACCATATAGCTGTGTCAATTGATCGTGATGATCCTCGTGGCATGCGTTTTTTTGTTGATGGAGAACAAACTTGCCGCCATGACCCAACAAAGAGAATGGGGTCACTTGCCAATGATATGCCCCTTAGAATTGGTAGCCGCTCGTCTTATTTAACGGGGTTATTCCGAGGACAAATAGCAGAAGTTGCGCTGTATCATAGGGCACTGGAAAAACGTTATATTGCCAGTGAGTTTAATAAGGGGAATGTACGCCGCTGTTACAGTATTGCTAACAAAGGAGGTGTGCCGCAAGTAGCGAGCCATCAAAGTTATAATCTACAATAACGCAGATTATGCTCTAATTACACATTTATGATTTGATAGATACGTAGCTAACATATGGCAAGTTTTCTGTATTTTGGTGTAATGTACCAGGTAGTGTTTTCAAACATAAAAAGTCATTCTTGAATCGGTAAAGGACCTGCATTGAGGCCCATTTATTTTAGTCTGATCTTTCATCAACAATATTTGAAGTGCTGATAGGCTTAACAATGGTGAAATGCTTTTTCTGCCAATGCTTGCGCCAGCATATCAGAAGCATCAACAAACTCTTTGTGGTATTTATCCAGTGGTAATAAAGGTAAATCTGTACATGCTAAAATCAATTTATCTGACTTTAGCTGTGCAACGATTTCATCAAATTGAGCAACCGTATCTGGGTGCTCGCCACCAAGGCGTTTTATATCACTGACTAGTGAGTCCATTGCCGCTGGTTTCGGGGTTTCTAACGGATACTTTTTAGCACTGGGGGTGTAGGGAGAATATTGACCAAATTCAATCACTTTACTAATTGATAGTAAAGCGACATTGCCATGTTTCTTAATGTAATTTTCGACTACGTCAACAATAGAGATGAATTCAATATTTAGTTTGAGTTGGTTAATTTTATCAGCAAAATAATGTAGTACATTACAGGCAATACACACATAATCTACTTGACTGTTTAAGCGTTGCAGTACCTCTTGTAATCTTTGCCATAAGATAGCCTCGTTGCTTTTTATATCCATGGCTAACCCAAGTTGCGGAATTGAATATACGACAACTTCGGGCGCGCTTAAGTCACCTTGGTAATGTTCTTTATACAAAGACTTATTGTGCTTTAAAACCTTCTGCCAGAGGTTAATACCGGCATCGGGGCCTGCACCCGTAATGATGCCGATGCGCCCAGGTGTGGTAATTTGATTCATTGTTGACTCCTTAGCATGCGTTTTCTTTGCAAGGTCCAGTTATTAATTCTGTTATGGAATGATACCACGAGCAACCCGGTAAAAATGATTACACACGCGGTAGCTGAAGTGTTGGTAACTTGTTCGTTTAATAAAATATAAGAGGTGATAATGCCAAATACTGGAACGAGTAAGTTGAATGGTACAACCATATTTGCAGGGTAGCGTTTTAGTAGCCAACCCCACAGTGCAAATGCTAATACAGTACCTAGGAGTGATGTGTAGTAAATCGAAAAGCCGCCCATTAAACTCATATTTTTAAAAGCGTGCCATTGCCCAGTCTCAAGTATTAAAGACAAGCCTAATAAAGGGATAGGTGGAACTAAACAACCCCAGATCAGCAAAGCGAGCATATCTACATTACCTGCTCGTTTCATAATTATGCTGCTGGCACCATAAAAAAATGCAGCGCCGAGCACAAGTAAAAACGCACTAATAGAGGTAAAGCTTTCTTTATCTGTTGCTATCAAAGCTATTCCAGATAAGCCAATGAGCACTCCAAGTATTTGTATTTTATTAGGAAACTCTTGTAAAACAAAAGCAGACAATATCAATGCAAATAATACTGCTGTTTGCAGTACCAAAGAGGTTAACCCAGAAGGCATGCCCCATTTCATCCCAACATACATAAGGCTGAACATAAGCACATAGTTCATGCCAAATAGTAGCAAAAATAATGGACTGACTTTAGGGCGTTTAATAAAAAGACCAAAGGAATACTCGCGGTTAAAAAGCGCAGTGCAGCATTAAAAATAGGCGGAAATCCTTGCATACCAATTTCTATTACCGCAAAAGCGGAGCCCCAAATTAATGTTACAAATATTGCAACCAGTATATGTGGGAACTTCATACCATCGCCTCATGTTGAGTGGGTAGTACAACACCCTCTTCAGTTAAATAGTCATTAAAGTAACTGCTTAAGGTGTGATTGATATTAAAATAGCTCTGAGTATCTTGATTGAACGTTTTATGCACAAAATGTTTGTCTTTAGTACGTTCATATTGAGCCACATAATACGCTTTTTGTTTTATGATAGTGCTTAAGGCTTCGCTAAGTGTATCTATATCACCCTTGTTGGAATATAAGCCAATACTTGCTCTTACCATTCCTTGATAAAGCGGGAGTTGATCTTCATCTTCAATGTCTCATAACTCGTCAACGAGGCATTCTCGCACAAATGGGTGGGCGCAAAAGCAATCATTTCGAACTACTATGGCAAAGTAATCATTTAGTATTAGTGTTAACAGTTCATGAGGTAAACCTCTAATATTAAAGCTGATTACACCAATTCGCTGCGTTTTAACAGAATCAGCATACACTTTTATGCCATCCAACTGTTTTAAAGTATTGATTAAATACTGAGTGAGCATACATTCTTTTTGATAAATGACTGGCATGCCTATTTGCCTTAAAAACTCTAATGTTGTTGCCAACATAAAGGTTCCAGGAATATTTAAGGTGCCTGCGTGCTCTTTATCAAATATCTGTTCAGAGAGGGTGAAATCGAATTTTGAAACTTGTGCAACCATGCCTCCCCCATAAAACTCTGGTTTTAATTGACTCAGCAACTGGGTTTTTCCTATCAAGACTCCAGGAGAGCCTGGGGCATACGTTTTATGGCCAGAAAACACAAAAAAGTCGATATTTCTTTGAGGGTTTTCTTGAGCAAGTTCAATGGGGGCATGTGCTGCTATCTGAGCGCCACCGACAACAATATACGCACCATACTTATGAGCGATTTCGGCAATATCATAGATTGGACTGATGTGCCCCGAGACATTACTTGCTGCAGTCACCGCAATATAATTCAATTGCAGTTGATGCTGCTGGCATAGTAACTCTATTTTTTTAAATCAATGCCTTGAAACTCTCCATCGCTGTCATAAATGTCGATGTGGATTACTTTATTACCATGAGCTCGGTGTGGCAAGTCGTTAGAGTGGTGCTCCATTAAAGATACTAATACCGTTTTTTTGTCGCGACGTAATTCGCTCAGGCCTTTAGCAAGGCGATTCAAAGGCGATGTAGCACCATTACCATGGAAAATGGCACTGTAACCTTGTTCTGCACCGAAAAATGATAAAATACTTTGGTGAGCCCAAGTTACCACGCCGGAGCTAACTTTTGCACTCAGATGAACTGATGAATGCGTATTTGAATAATATTTTAAGAACGCTTGAGTTGCTTGCTGTGCTGGCAACAATGCTAAAGTTGAAGCGGCTGAGTCTAAATATGTTCGAGGGAGGTTTTTACCCTGTGCATTAACACACATAAGATCAGTACCTATAAAGGCTTTTTTAAAACAATTAAACGACATCAGCTTCTTCCTTGTGCTTTATTTCGGTAAAATTTTCCTCAAAATAGCTATCATCATCACAAAACAAATTAATGAACGGTTGTGGTAACTCATAAACTTGTTTGGCCACAAATATGCCAAGACGAATTCTTTCTATATAGATATCGTTGAATATATTCACAAATAGTAAGTCTGGATTACTTTGTGCGATACGATAAAATAGCGTTGCTAAAATTAGGTTACACTTGGGGTTACTGCCTTCTTTCATGACCAGTGGTAACCCTTCAGGACCGGTGATTGCATATACGCTTTTACCTACTTCAATACTGCAACTATCAAGGTCGATACAACGTACTAAGTCAGGGTCTTCACTCGTTAATTTTTGAAAGCCCTCGGGGTTTTTTTTAATCTTTTGGCGCAATAGTGTGGAGGCCTTATTTCGTGATGCGCTCTCAAAAATCACCTCCACTGTAGTGACTGGAATTTGAGCGTGCTGCAAAATACTGACATAGTTTTGTGGCAGGGCAAATTGTTGTTTTAGCTGTTCTCGCTGCTCAGAACTAATACCAATATCATTGACCCATAAGATCAGACGAGCAGTAATCGATTGTTTGACAAGGGCACGGTATACTGCGACACCTAAAGCAAATGAAAAATGTTCAGCTTCCCTTCGTGAGATAACTCTGACAATTGGGGGGCAACATAATAGTGACCTGCAAGTATGGCAACCTCTTTATTCTGTTTTGCTGTTTTGGTCTGAATGATCTTTGCGACTAAAGATGATGGTGCTTGAGGCAAATGACTTTGCATAACATATCACTCCACTTATAATTTTTCGATGATATAAATGTCGTGATCTGTATTTTTGGATTCTTCGATAACTTGACAGCTTCCACGTTGGCAAAAGCGTGCTAAGTCGCTTTTTGTATTTGGATCTGTGATAAGTAATTTAAGTAAATCTCCTGAAGCTATATTCTTCAGTGCTTTTTTTGTTCTTAATAGCGGGACTTGGCAGGTGAAGCCTTTTAAATCCAACTCCTGTGCTATATTCATCGTTCATTCCTTTTTTAGAATAATAATTTACTCGTACACTAAACTGTATTACACGACGTGCATGCAGTTCCGGTTGGCAGCGAGATTGCTGAGCAACCTTCATACGCATGAAAATAAAACATCGCTGTCATCTTAACCTAAAAAATTAACTGTTGCGTTTCTTTTTTGTTTCTTTGTTTTTACATTTTATTTTTACTCGAATTTTAATGAATATAGATTTACAAAAAGCAGAATTGAACTAAATCATTAGATTCAACGCATTACCTTTTTTAGGATTAGTTTTTTGACTAAAAAACAATACTTAGTTATTATTTTTACTATTTATTTATCAATAAGTAACGATATGTGTAGCGTAAAAGGGTGCGACAATTTGTCACATCTGTAAAAGCACGTGAGCTTCTATAATACGAAGAAAATAATAACAACGCTGTCAAAATATGCTTAAACTTTTGTTATCCTGGCATAAAAAGCTTGCCTTATTTGCTGTCATTCCTTTTATGGTGTGGGCATTAAGTGGTTTACTCCATCCTATGATGTCGCACTTTACAAAAGCTGAGCGGCTCAGTGACCGTGTATCACCTATTGATTACTCAAAACTTGAAAATTATCAGCCAATTAAAGAAGTTTTACAGCGAGAGAACATAGTACGCTTTAGTCATGCCAGCCTTGTTGAGTACCAAAATATCTATTATTACCAAGTGGCTTATTTGGAACAAGGGCTGCGGAAAATTGCTTATTTTCCTCTTAGTAAGAGTAAGGTGGCGGCATCGCTTTCAGACCCTCAATATGCAGAATACTTGGCCCATAAATGGGCGTTACAGGGTACTATCAGTGTTGAAAAGCTTACTGAATTTGATACAGCGTATGGGGAAATCAATCGTATTTTACCTGTTTATCGTGTATCGCTAGATAATGGTAACCGTCTATATATAGACACCCTAGGGCAGAGAATTTCAGCGCATAATACGCAATTACGTGAACAGCTCTCTTATTGGTTTAGAACACTACACACCTTTAGCTTTATAGGTGATAAGCATAGTTATATTCGCATTATTCCTATGTTGATTGTGACCGTAGCACTATTTTTTATGGGTCTACTGGGCTTAATTGCTTACAGCGTATTATGGAAAAAGCTCAGCAACAAGCAGTGGAAAGTGGCTAAATTGCACCGAGTATCCGGTTTGGTTTTAAGTTTATGTATGTTGGGTTTTGCATCGAGTAGTTCACATATTTTAATCGATAAGTTTTATCCGCAAATATTCCGTACATTAATACCAGCAAATTCGATTCAAACTGCTCAGATAAATCATGACCCGATATCAGTACTAGCGCAAGCGCAAGGCGATAATTTTGTGTTGGTGAGTGTAGGGCAAGGTGTTTATAGTCAAGTTGTGACAAGTGAAAACCGCACTCAGCATTATCAATACTGGCAGCAAAATCAAGCGGCTATAAGCAATACTATACTTGCAAAAAGTATCTTGCAAAACCAGTTAAATGTGAGAGGTGAGCTGATTCATAGCCAAAAAGTTGATAAATTTGGGCCAACTTATGGTTTTATCAATAAACGCTTACCCGTTATGCAGCTTCGTTATCAATCACAGCCAGACGTATTGTATAGTATAGAGCTTAGTTCAGGCTATATTGCTGCTATCGAGAATAGCTGGCAAAAAGCACGGAGTTTGCATTTTGGATACTTACACAAGTATCATTTCTTAAATCTACTTTCTAAAGAAGTAAGAGATATCATTATTACCCTAATTATACTGGGCTTGGTATTTAGCGCAGCCATGGGACTTTGTTTATATTTAGCGCGCCGAAAAAGGCAGCAGCAAGCTTTACAACGTCGTTTATCAACTATCTAATCACAATAAAACTAAAAGGAATATCATGGATCCTCGCTTTTCATACTCTTTGCTCGCCCTTACTCTGGTGCAAGTTTACCCATATAAAGCAAATGCAGAGACCTTAGTAGATGATAATGTTGAGCGGATCACGGTTACTTCCACGCGCACAGCTAAAGCAAATATAGATTTACCACTAAGTATTGGCAGTGTCTCATCGCAAACGTTAGCCAATGATAACGCGCAGCACATATCAGATTCACTACAAACGATTTCAGGTGTGTTATTGAACCAGTTATCTGGTGGGCAAGGGCATAATGCAGCTATACGCATGCCGATTAATTTTGGTGGCTATACTTTGTATTTACAAGACAATATCCCATTACAATCTGCTGCGTTCTACAATCACAACGCGTTATGGTGGGCAAGTAGTAATGCCAGTTTGTCGCGTTTAGAAGTATTAAAAGGAGCTGGTACAAGCTTGCATGGATCCGGTGCCGTGGCAGCCACTGTGAATGTTATTTCAGCGCCTATAGCAACTAATAGCAATACACTTTCTTTAACATTAGCAGAGCAGGGGTATAAGCGTTTTGCAGGCAGCTTTACACAGCTGAATGAGACTAATGATGGTTTTCGTGTATCAGGGGCATACCTTAGTAATGCCGGATGGCGTACGCATAGCGCTGTAGATAAAGCGGAAATTAATTTACTTCATGAAAAACAGCTTGATGACAAGCAGCATTTTAAAACATCTTTAGTTGTTTCTTCTTTAGAACAACAAATGCTGAATACGTTGACTGAAGCGCAATTTATTCAAGACCCAATGCAGGCCGGTTTACCTGAGGAAGTGTTGCAGATAGACCCTAAGCGTAAAACCGATTACTTTCGTTTAAGTACAGAATATCGTTTTGATAGTAATGATTTCTACGCATCGGTGATACCCTATGCACGTTATCGAACCAACGATTATATTGCCACATGGCAACCTAACATGCCTAAAGTGGAGTCAACCGTCACGTCATTTGGGGTGCTTGCACTTAGCAACTTTATTCACAGTAGTGGTGGAGAAACCACATTAGGTGTTGATGTTGAGCACTCATCAGGTGAGGGGTATTCTTTTCAGCCGACTGAACGCACAACCAGTGGCTGGGGGGCTGCGACTTACCCAAAAGACCATGTGTTTTATAAAAACGATACTACCTTTATCGGCGTTTCTCCTTATGTTCAGCACTTAGGCTATTTTTCACCGAATTTAAGCTATTCACTGGGTGTTCGCTTTGATCATAATAAGTACACGTTTGATAATGCTTTGCCAGTTTATAGTGATGATGGTTTTGGTAATCGGTCGATTGCATCTCGCTCTGATACATTTAAGCATTTAAGTCCTAAACTGAGCTTAAATTATTTGCTAAATGCACAGTCGAGTATTTATAGTCGATATGCTCAAGCTATTCGCATTCCAACTGCTGCACAATTGTATAACCTAAAAACCGAACAAAGTAGCGCGCAATTGGGCAGCATTAATGAGGAAACCTCTGATACTTACGAGATAGGGTACAAAGCCAATTTTGATAAATTATCTATTGAACTTGCCTATTACTTAATGGATGTAAACGACGCCATAGTTACCGCTTATGATGACTTGGGTGCTTCGTATCGTGTGAATGCATCAAGCGTTGAGCACATTGGTGCTGAGTTAGGACTCACTTATAATTTTAATAAAGCGTTTTCATTTGCATTAGCATACAGTCAATCTAAACATAAGTTTAAACATTATATTCAAGATAAAGGACGGATTGACCGCAAAACTCAGCAAATGCTAGAGCAAGACTTATCAGGTAAAAGCCTGCAAATGGCACCTGATTATGTTGCCAATATAAGGTTTAATTATACCAGCCAAACAATAGCAGGGCTGCTTGTTACAGCAGAGGTACAAAGCATTGGTGACTATTACTTAAATGTTGAAAATACACAGCAGTATTCGGGCTATACCGTAATTAATTTTAAAGCCAATTATGCGTTAACAAATAAGCTGAAGCTGCACGCTCGAGTAAGCAACTTCAACGATAGAAAGTATGCCTTACAAAATGAAATTCGCTATGGTAGAACGCGTATTCAACCGGGCGCGCCGAGAACACTGTATGTTGGTCTAAAGTACCAATTTTAGCGATGTAAATAGCACGCAAAGTTAGAAAGGTAGAGGCTTGTATATGGCCGTATCTATCTTTGTGTGTTTTCAGCTCATATAAGATGGTAAGACTTACATTCTTGAGCTAAATTCTTTAAACGTTTTTTTGGTCAGCCAGCTTTTTTAAAACAGCAAAGGTAACTAACAAATACAACACAGTAGCTATGTGCTTTAAAACCACTTTATATGGTGCTTGAGCTTCATAGGCAAGCCAACCATCGGTAACTGGCATAACGATGCCAAATAAGGCACACCACATTAAAACAACATAGTGTTTTGAATAAAGAAGGTAACCAAGAACCACAGAGATAAAAACTGTTCGCGAACCATATATTACTATCCAATCAGCATCAGCAATGGCAAATAACCCTGCTCCCCTGACAGTTGCAAACGACATAGGGTCAAAGTATGCAAATGCACCATAAAAGGCCTGTAGTAGAATCATTAGTAAAACTAAAGTGATTGCTACTTTTTCTAATTTAGTTGTGTTATTTGTCATATTTTATTTACTTAAACCTAGGGAGTGTTTCGCGCTTAATTGCTTAAAATATCAAACTGTATAA
>NZ_ARPN01000046.1:0-41729 GCF_054966645.1 Pseudoalteromonas sp. SANK 73390 | reverse complement strand
AGTATATTAGCGTGAATTCGCGTTAATGTTCTACACACTAAGCTGTTCTTTCGCCAATATCATAATTTAATTGGTATAAATATTAGCATGTTAGCGTTGGTTTTGTCCTCAAAAAATTAACAACCCACTCGGATAAAAACGAGAATCTACTTAAACGAGAATAAGCAAATTTACCTAATAAAATTAAACTTCTATATAATCAAGTAAATAGATAAGTTTTTGGGGCTTCAGGCGAACAACAGGAACAAACATTAACGGGGCCGCTAGTTGCAAAATTTGGTGCCTTAAATTATATCTGTACAAAACCACAGTAAATGGATTTACTATGAACAAGTCATCTTTTTTGGAGTCTGTGCGCGTTGAGCTTAGAACCCGTCGCTATAGTTTAAAAACTGCAGGGCAGTCGCTTATAAAAAGGTGCAATGCTCTCCTGCTACGTGTCAATTAGCTTTTAAGTCACCTTGTTAATCAACAAAATAGGGGGCAAGGTTCACAAGCTCATGTATTATTAAATACGATTTATTACCTTAATAAAAAAGTAATAAGAACACGACTAAGTGTAAATTTAAACTTTAATTGGGGTCACTAAGCTAAAAAACTGCCTGTTTGGCAAAAGCCACCCGTATTGTTAATTCGGGTGGCTTTTCTAGCGGTCTTATTTAGGCTGGCTTACATCTTCAAGCTTTATATGCGCACTCGCTGTTGGGCTGCGATACAATGCTTCTTTTGAGGTTGCTTTTACGCTCGTTTTAACCTCATTATTTAAGTTTGAATGTGATGTTTCTGCCGAAATTACAGGTGCTGCAGTTGGCCCTAGGCTATTTTCCGTATTAAGAATAAGCGGTAGGCCATCCTTTCCGCCGCCAATCACCACAATCTTACTATTGTTTGATTTTGCAAGTTCTATGGTGGCTTCTATTCCTCGCCACCTTAAGTAAGTCTCAGAGATACCGCCACTAACCGTTTTTTGAAATGCCGCAATACCTTTGGCTTCTGTTTCTTTACGCAACGCTTCTTTTTCGGCAACTTCTAGGCGCATATCATACTCTTGCTGAAGGTAATGCTGGTTTACCTTTGAAATAATCGCATTGTGAACTTTCTCTGGCACATCCACTTTACGAATCAAAACATCGTCTAAGTTAACCAATGCATGACCATCCATAGTACCTCCAGCCTCTTTTAATATAGTTTGCTCTTGGAGCTTTAACTCTGCCAGTACTTTTTCAAGCAATTGCGCTTGCACATCCATTCGCTGAGAGCCATAGACTTCTTCGGCCGTATAATTGGAGATTATCACGCGCACGGCAGAGCTCACCTCGGGGATCACCATTTCATTGACATAATCTTTGCCAACCAGTTGGTGTAAAAATGGTACATGCTTGACAACCGGCCGGTATCGTACGGTAATATCTAATGAGACTCTAAGCCCTTGATTAGTAATGGCATGTACTTCTCTGTGTGCAGTTTGAAAACGACTAGAATAAATAGTCAGTTTATCCCATGGCATCACTAACACAGTCCCTTCGGTAAAAGGCTTATCTAAGTAAGTACCGCCCCCAAGCCGCTTCCATAAGACCCCTACTTCACCGGAGTCTATCTTAATAAATACCATGGGCACTAACGCGATAATTAAAAATAGCAAGATCAGTAAGGTTAAACCGGCCCTAAAGCGCCAAGATAAAATACGATTGCGCAACTTAGGGTAATAGCGCTTTAAAACCCGCATTATCAAATTAGAAATGACTATCAACACACATAATGCGGCTAAAACGTATAAACCTATACCTGCTGGGATTACAATGTTCATGAAGGCATCCCCTCATTTTCAACACTATGATGTTCCATTAATTGTCCCTCTACCATTTTCAAATGTACATCTGCCAAATGGAAGTATGCATCATCGTGAGTTATTGCTATCACCGTATTACCTCGAGCTTTAAGCTTAGGTAATACCTGCTCATAGAATTTTCGCCTAAAAATTGGGTCTTGATCTGCTGCCCACTCATCAAATATGTAAACAGGACGATTCTCTAAAATTGTACTGAGTAATGCCAGTCGCTTTCTCTGACCTGAAGATAAATCGATGGTGCTAAATTGTGCATCCTTAACACTCACTTTGGTGTTCATTTCTAGAAACACTAACCAGTCATCTATTTCTTGTTGTGAGCTGGTGCGAATACCATAGAGTTGTTTAAATAAATGAAAATCAGAAAACACAGCTGTGAATAAGCTTCGGTAAGTATCAAGGTCATTATTGGTTATCGCATTTGAGTTCAGTGATATTTGCCCGCCTTGTAACTCATATAATCCAGTTAGCATACGGATAAATGTGGTCTTGCCGCTGCCATTACCACCGGTAATAAAAGTGATTTGTCCAGGCTTAATACTTAAATCAACAGGTCCGACAAAAAATGGACGATCACCTTTATCTCTATTGTGTTGATAGTATGCACCTTCTAAGCGTATTTCTTCAAACGTACGGATCTGTGTTTCGCTATACTTAGTATCTTGTTGTTGTGCCTTCTGGGACGCTAGTTTTAGTTCATTTTCTAGTGCCAACACATTATTCGCCGCTTCTGTGGCTGTGGTATAAATAGGGATACCACCAACAATACTGGTAATAGGGCCAATTAAAAATAAAGAGGCGGTTGTTACTTTAATCACCACATCGGTATAAACGTTTGAGAGCATTGGCACAACGAATACCATCGCACCAGTTGCAGCAAAGAATGTGATTTGCGACAACACAAAATCTGTGGCGAATAAGGTTTGTGTTGTGGTTTTAGCCTTTTTAGCACGGTTAGAGTCGCTAATAAATTCATGCTCTAAATCATCCGCGCGAGGCACACTCAACTTTACCTCTTTAAAACCATCGAGCAAATCAGATAACCTTTGAATAAGCATATTTTCACTCTCAAAGGATAACTGCATATTTTTTTGAATTTCATCTGCTCTTAATCGGTGTATACTTGCTCCAAGCATAATCAATACCGAAATCACTAAAAACGCGACAAACGAATGATAAGCAATATAGAGGGAAGTAAAAAATACTAAGGTAATTGATTGTCCAATAATAACAAACAATTGCGCAGATTGAGAAATGGTTTGTAGCTCTTTACTTAACGTATTAAAAATCCGCTCTTTACCAATTTTTTCAAGTGTGGATAACTCCGTATGGCGCACACATTCAAACAACTCTACGCGCAATCCTGCAATGGCTTTTTCAACCGTACGCGCCGCTTTGGTCATCAAGCGTTGCTGTGTTAAACCATAAATCGCAATCGTTAAGCTAAATAAAGCTAAGTAGTAAAGAATATGGTTTTCTTTGCTAATATCAGAAATATTCTCTGCTACGTTATTAATTAGCGCAAGCACCAGAGCGTTGGCAAGACCTGAGATACAACCAAGCGCAACAAAGGTCCTTTTTTTATTTTTATGTTTCGACTTATTAAATCGTATAATACCATTTCATTATCTTTTATTGTTTTAGTACTCACAAATTATGTGCATGTTTGCGAGTCAGACTAAGTTCCATGTAAATGAATGTCGCAGTCAAACAGACGTCCGTGCGATCTTCTACTCTTCTTCCTCTTCAATCGGCTCTCTGCGTTTGGCTAAAAATAAAATAAGTAAACCAGCTAATGGCGTGAACACTAATGAAATCAAAAAGAAGCCAACCGGGCCTGCAAACGTGTTTCGCCCCCAATAGCCCGATAGCATACACAAAGCTAAATACAGTATTACCAGCATTTTCTATTCCTTAAGTTAACAACGGTATGATAAATAAACCAGCAGAAATCTGCTGGCTTATCAAGTTACTACTAATTAGCAGCATTCACTTGAGTGTCTGCGTTACTTGTGTCTTTACGATACTTTGCTGCAATGTCAGAAATGTCATCCTTCATACTCGAAAGATCAAGATCTAACAAAGTTCCGTCATGTTCAAAGTGTCGAATAAACGTTGTACCTACTGCATGACAAGATGCCGCAGATACAACCGGCATAAATGCCAACGAGCTTAAAGTGCCAATAATTGGCACGGCCTTTAGGAAGCTACTCAAGCCAGCGCCGCCTAAAGTTTGTGGAAATGAACCGCCGATAACCGCACTAAGCGTGCCACGTATTTTATTGTCGCTATACGATTGACCGTACACCTTAGCGAGTTCACTGATCATTTTTATTTGAATACCTGTCAACGCAACTAAGTCGACCGCAGGAATAGGTATTAACCCACTACCAAACGACCACTTTGTATACTTATCGACAATAAGTTGCGCAACGGCTTCACGATTTTCAACCTCAACAGGGCTAGTGCCTTGCTCAGACTTTGTATCGTTTACCTTCTCTTCCTTCGCTGTTTTTGTCGCAGTCATAATAAGTCCTCTATGATTTAGAATTAAACAGTTGTTAAACATATCAAACTACGTCAAAGCTAATTAAAGCCTAATCTTTAGTTTGCCCTTTTTTCACCTAACACCCACATGTGGTGACAGGTAATTCTGTTACTGTGAAAAGTTGTTCTCACGGTAAAAAACGAAATACAACTGCTCTATTTCCTTTTCTTATTCACTTTTATTGCACTCAAGCGTCGTTTAAAACACTTTGACAACTATCACTTCGATGCGAATCGCTGTAAAAAATAATGTTTCTAATTTCACTTGAAATACAATCTGACTCCGTACCTGTTTTAACGTAATTACTAAAGACCATGACCGATTGGTCTCGCTCAATAAGACGATTGAAGCTGGTCACCCACGAATATGGATAACTTCCAGAGTACTGTAAAAACTTTTCATATTTTCTTAAATTTGTATCGCTGGGGTTTTGTGGACAATCAGCAACTTTTCCATATTGATTTGGATCGATATAGGTTACAAACCAGCCATAGCCGTAATATTCACAAGATTGTGAACTATTGGTATTTGAATACGGTGCAAATGCTGCTAGTTTTTGCACTTCATTTAAAATTTGATCAGTATATAAACCTTGATCCCACTTATGCATATCTTCAACAGTGGCATACATATCGCCAGCTGAGTATAAAACTAATGGATTGCTATATGGATTTACTAAAATATCTTCATATGGCGCAGGCCCACCAACTGCGGGGGGGCGCCCATTGGCAAGAGGTAAATATTGGTTTTGATTATAAATATAGCCTGTGGTCATATTTGGATAAATACCAAGCTCGCTAAACGTGCCACTATTGCTCATCCCCAAGGTATTCAAAATTTGATCTTTTAAAATATTTTCAAACCAGAATTCTTCACCAATGTTACCTTGTGTGCCAGCTGCAAGCTGCTCAATAATGTTACCTATTAGGTAATAATTACAATTACTGTACTGATATTTAGAGCCCGGTGTAAAAGATGGCATATCACTTTGTCCCGTACAGGTGCAAAAACGATTACTAAAGTCTTCTGGACCGTTTAGGTTTAAAGCTTGGTCGTACAAAAATGGACGCCAACCATAATTATCGTATACCTGTTCATTGTCACTATAGTTATCAATACCAGATGACATAGTCAGTAAATTATGCAAAGACACATCTGCACACTGATTTTCAGGAAACCAAGGTAAGTGATCACCAATCGTTTCTTGCCTTAAATCTTTTCCCTCTAACATTCGCATCAAAATAGCCGCAGCAAATGCTTTGGTATTTGAGCCTATACGGTATTTAGACTCAACCGTGTTCGCCACCCCATATTGCATACTTTGTGGGCCACAATTAGCCTGATAAACCACACTATCTGATGATGTTATATATATGGTGCCAAAAAAAACTAATTTGTCGCAGTAATCGTTTACTGTGGTTTGGATCATTTCGATTTGACTAGACGTAATTGTGGTGTTTTTAGCGACACTCTTTTTTTGTAAACATGAAGCTAAAATTAAACTAATCAAACACAATACGGTCATTTTAAAGCGCGAATGTAAAAGCCATTTCATTGTTGTTTTTCCTTCAATAAATGTCTGTTATTTGCTAACTACACAACGACTAACAAAACTCATTATGCTTGAGCGTATCAAGCGACTATTTACTACTTCATGACGATATTTTTGCCATGCCAACGAGTACTTTTCTAACTCCCGTGTATGTTTGTCGACCATGGGTATAGAGCATATTGTCTAACAGCAAAATATCATTTCTTTGCCAAGTAAAAGAAAATGTTACATCTTGATATACTCTATTTATCACTTGAATATATTCGTCTGGAATAACACTACCATCACCAAAGTAGGCGTTACGGGGCAGTTTATCTTCGCCAATACTTGTACGCATTAAATCAGACATGTTTGCGTCGATACTTGAGGCATGAAAAAGATGCGCTTGGTTAAACCAAATTTTTTCACCTGTTTGTGGATGCTTTACCACTGCAGGTCGGTATTGACGTGTTTGTAACCGCTCATCGAACCATTCAAACTCTATGTCATTTGCTACACAGTAAGCCTCAACCTCAACTTTACTGTCAGTCTGAAATACTTCTTGCCAAGGTAAGTCTATATTGCCGTAATTGCGAACGTACATAACACCTTGCTGCTCGAACTTATCTCGAATTTCAACTGGCATGTTTTTGTAAACTAAACGGCTGTCAGCAAGTGGCGTATCTCCCCCAGTTTTTGCTGGCAGCACGCAAAAGAACCCCATTCGCATTGGCCACTTATTTGAATATGCATTTTCATTATGCTGCAATATAACTTGGTCCGAATGATATTCAGTTGTCGTATAGATATTGTTTTTCATCGCCGTGCGAGGCGATGAACGATACATATATTGGCTAAGTGGTTCACCGAATATGGTTTCAAGTATAGTGCTAAACTGATTACTACTGACTATATTTAAACCACGCAGCAAAGCAAAACCGTCCTGATTAACCCACCGGTTAATCTCTTCAATGTGGTTTTTAACCCAGGCTAAACCACTTTGTTTTTGTAATGACAGGTCATGGATCCGATGATCGACAACCGCTGCGTTTGTATCCATCTTTACTGTTAATAATTGATCCATTTTATTCCTATCCTTTCACTTGGTAAGGTCTACACTGTAGAACAAAAATTTTACAACCGTTAATTAAGAACGTAATTCTTTTCTAGTAAATTAACAATTTCACCCACATGCTCTTTTTGTAATATGCTCAGATGATTACCAGCGATTTCATACACCGATAACTTGGTACTTAAACTTGCCCATCCCATATCTGAACTAAGTAGCTTGTCTTTAAAGTGTGTTGTTTGCTGTGCTTTTATCACTGCAGTAGGGACATTATCTAACCGCATATTAAGGTCGATATGAGCGTTAAGCTGCGCACTAAAAGCAGTTGCAAAGCAACTCAATTGCTTACTTGAAAAACGATACCCTGAGTTACATAAAAATTGGCTCAGCCAACTGTATTGCTGCTCTAAAGAAAGCGCTTGGTAATTGCATATTTGTTCAATGGACAACTGAAGTGCAAAAAACTCAGTTATGTTCTCTAACATAAACTGCGCACACTGCTGCACGTCAAATATTTCATTTTCACCATGAGGGACTGGCGTATCTAATAAGGTGAGTGTTGATTTTAGCGTCTTATTGACAGTTGCTTGCTTAGCTATTTCATAGGCAATAAAGCTGCCGAATGAGTGGCCAACTAAGTGCACCTGAGCAAGCTCTAGCGTTGTTAACTCGCTCAAATAATGCTGTGCTGTTAGTGTTAAAGAACTAACTACTTCACAACGATTAGCTATTTCATCTGGTTGTAATCCAAAAACTGGAATACGTTCGTCCAATTTTTGTACCAAGCTCTGGAATGCCATTAATAAGCCACCAGCCCCACCAATTAACACGATAGGGGTATAGCCTTGTTGCCCAGATTGTAAACAAACTAGCGTTTTTGTATCTTGAACATGGTGGTCCATAGCATGTATGCGCCTTTGCAATACATCACTTAGTGTGGCAATTGAACGATGTTGAAAAACCAACTCAATGGGTACTTCATAGTTAAGCGCATTACTTAATTCACCGACTAACCGCATCGCTAACAATGAGTGCAGGCCAAGTGTGAAAAAATCATCGTGTAAATTAATTGAATTAATATTGAGCAACTGTTTAACTCTGTTTGATAGCTCGACCTGCAGCGGCGTTTTAATCTCTTCATGGTTGATTACTTTATCGCAGCGGTTAATATTACTCGCGATTTCGACGAGTTGTTTTCTATCAACTTTACCATTACCAGTTAGCGGTAACTCAGTCATAAGTTCAATATGACGTGGCACCATGTAATCAGGTAGCTTTTGTGCCAAAACCCGACTTAGTTGAGCTCCGTCTGTATTTGCTGACTTTGCAACAACAAAGGCATGCAATTGCTTGGTGCCGTTAACATCGTCACAAACTACCACAGCACACGTCACAACATTATCATCAAGCAGTAAGCTG
Organism: Pseudoalteromonas sp. SANK 73390; assembly: GCF_054966645.1. NCBI lineage: Bacteria > Pseudomonadati > Pseudomonadota > Gammaproteobacteria > Alteromonadales > Pseudoalteromonadaceae > Pseudoalteromonas > Pseudoalteromonas sp. SANK 73390. The sequence continues at coordinate 33,316 of NZ_ARPN01000046.1, read as the reverse complement.
CGTTCAATTTCCCCAAGCTCTATGCGATACCCTCGAACCTTTACCTGTTCATCTAAACGGCAAATATATTCCAACTCATTATTGGCGTTTATTCTTACCTTATCTCCTGTTTTATACAGTCTCGCACCGCTATACTCATCTGTAATAAATGCTTTATTGGTTTTCTCTGTATCCCCTAAATATCCACGGGCTAAACAAACACCACTAATATAAAGCTCACCTGATATATAATAAGGCACAGCACGGCGGTATTTGTCTAATATTGACAGCGTAGCCCCCATAACAGGCTTACCAATTGCTAATCGCTCACGCTCACTTTGGTGGTGAGTAACATCACGTAGTGTTGTAGAGATAGTTGCTTCAGTAGGCCCATAGGCATTAACTAAACGTATCGTATCACTCTGATTCTTTTGCCAACGACGCAGCGCAGAGGTTTGCATTTGCTCTCCACCAATAGTGATCACTCTAAGCCTAGTGCCAAAGTCCACTTTTTCCATTGCAAGTGTATGCCAATAAGCCGTTGGTAGGCTCATCAAAGTGAGTGTACTTTGAACAGCAACTTTACCAAGTCCCTTGGCCGTTAATAATTGATTAGAGCCGGCCAAAACCAAAGTTGCACCATTTAATAATGTGCAAAATAACTCCTCGGCAAATACATCAAAGCTACAGCTGGCAAACTGTAGATAATTATCAGCATAAGAAATGCCATAGCATTTGCTTAAAAATGACACATAATTGAGTACACTCTGCTGCTCTACCATCACTCCTTTAGGCGTGCCTGTCGTACCCGATGTATAGATGACATAGCATAACTTTGATTTTGCATAAGCAACGTCAGAGGTATTTATAAATGTACTTGGTAAATCAGCGGGTAGATGCATAACGTCAAATAAGGTGCAATTTGGTAAGTCATCCCTCCAGTCACTTCGGCTACTTATAAGTCCAGATATATCCGCGTTTTGAGCCATGAAATTACGACGAGCAATAGGAAGCTGAGGTGATATTGGTAAATAAGCAGCCCCCATTTTTAAACACGCTAAAATAGCTATTATCAATTCAAAGCCTGCTTTTAAACAAATACCAATGAGTGGCTGATTTGTCTGTTTGGGCAAGTGTTGCTGAATATAATTGGCGTATTGATTTACGTGCTTATCGAGTTGCAGGTAACTCATATTAATTCTTTCACTTGCATGATAGTACTCAAGCGCCCGCTTTTGTGGATGTAATTTTACTATTAGTTCAAAACGTTGAATCAAAGTAGTGTTGGCATCAAATTCAACAAACCCGGCGTCAGGTAAAGACAGCGAAAATGTGTCCAACGGTAACTTGAAGTCTGTACGTGCAACCAACGGCAATTTATACAATTGCTCATTTGGGTGATTAACAAACATATTTAACAAATGCATTAATGTCTCTAAGCTTTGCTCCGCGACATTATGATTAATACATCCTGTGTCGTAACATAAATTAAGTGATACTTGTTCCGCCGCGCCCACAACCAGTGTAAGTGGGTAATGGGTATGGTCTACATAATTTTGGCTAATAACCTCAAATGGCACATCATCCGCATTATCAAGGGGTGCTGTAGGATAGTTTTCAAATACATATAATGCGTCAAATAGCTGTGAACCGTTTTCAATATCGCTCCAGTTGTGTACTTGAGTCAGCGCACTATGACTGTATTTTGAAAGTGCCAAATAATTTTGTTTAACCGTATTAATATAAGCTAGTACGGTACTTTGCGCCGTAATATCTAACTTCACTGCTTGCGTGTTGATATACAAACCCACTTTTTGCTCAACATTGAGTAAATCTGTTGGTCTGCCTGAGATCGTTTGACCAAACAAAGCATACTCTTTGTCGCAGCAGATACTAAGCCAATAACCCCAAACTGCCTGAATGACATGATTGAGTGTGAACCCGTTGGTCTTTGCAAAGTACTCAATTTCTGTCTTTAGTTGTGCATCTATATTTAACTCTAGTTGCTGCATCTGGCCATTTTCCGGCACACCATCACAGATAATATGGTCACTAATTAATGTTGGTTCGCTAATTCCTGCCAAATAGCTTTGCCAAAATGTTTTCTCCCCTTTTGCGTCTTGTTCTTGTATATATGCAATGTAGTCTTTGTATTTGTCTTCACAGATATTAGGCACTTCGGCATTTAAACGCGCATTGTAATATGACAATAAGTTGGCGAATAAAACAGGCAAAGACCAGCCATCTAAAATGAGGTGATGATAGGTCCAAATAAATCCATATCGATTATTAGAAATAGGTAATAAGCGTAACCGCATACAAGGTGCATGCGACAGGTCAATACCTGTGTGATACTCATGCTGCGCACAATTATTAATATAATCCTCTTCACACATACCACTGACTGCAAAGCTCTGTAGGGGATCAATAGTAAGTGGTACATCACACTGTTCAAATACAATTTGTAGCGGCTCATTGCTTGCTTTTACAAAAGCTGTACGAAGTATGCTGTGCGTGCGAATTACATGCTGCCATGCATAATCAAAAGCCTCAACATCAAACTCCCCTTCAAACACCATCATGGCTTGCTCCAGATATGGCGTGTATGAGTTTGTTGTCTGTTGGCGCTGACTTTGCAACCACATACCTTGTTGCAACATGCTCATTGGATAAATATCAGCAATGGCGGATTGTGTATAACTGGTCGTTAAATTTTGTAGCTGTAATCTGGATACATGCTTGAGTAAACTAAAGTCACTGGGGGTATAGTGGCGAGTGTTGTTTTGCACACAATGGCTAACAATAATCTGTAAGCTTTGCTCAAAGTTTTTAGCAAAGTTACTGACATCTTTATCGCTAATACGGTTACTATCATAATCAAATGAAAATACTAATTTGCCATTACTTATCGCAGAAGTTACCTGTAAACCGTAATAAAGGTGATTAGATTTGCTATGCAACTGACCTGCTGGCTCTTGCGCGTCCATAATTAAGCCATCATTATTTATCGCGCTGTCTAACTGCCCAAGATAATTAAAAAACAGTTTATCTTTTGTCTCTACCACTAATGATTGGCGAATATCCTCAGATGCGTGATTGTAGCGCAAGGCACCATAACTGCTAGCAAGGGGAGTACTTTGCGCTAATTGCTCTTTGACGCTGCAGATCACTTCTGATGGTGTTGCTGCATTACTAAATAAATGAAATGGAAACATAGCAGTTAACCAACTAACACAGCGCTCAGCTTTAAGTACTTGATTTAATGTCTCTCTCCCATGCCCTTCAAGCATAATAATTTGCGAATGAGTTTGATAGTAATGCATTGAACACCATTGCAAAGCACTAAGTAATAATGTTTGTACCGATGTGTTATATGGCAAATTAGCGTCTTTTATAAGCGTATTGGTCAATGATTTAGAACACGTATATTGATAAGACGCAGGCAATGACGACTTTGCTGTATCAACTGGCTTTAATTGCAACATACTACTATTAGTTGCAAGCTTGGCGAGTGATTGCCATCGACTTAAGTGATGTTGTTGCTGTCCTTGTTCAATATAAAACTGACTGACTTCATTAAGCGATACTGTGCGCTTGGGCAATACAATGTGCTGGCCTTTAATGGCACTTTCACACGCCAACTGTAAATCTTCTAAAAGAATACGCCAAGACACCCCATCAATAATCAAATGATGTGCAACAATTAATAAACGGTGGTGCTGCTCAAATTCTGGTGTTGTAAAATGGCATATTCTTAATAAAGGGGTGCCTGAAAAATGAAAGCTCTCTTGAGCAAGGTTTGCGTGCTTACTTAGCTCAGACTGCCAATTGAGGTGATTTGCTAAGTCAATATTCTCTAGTACATGATTAATAGCTATCTCTGCAACTATTTCAAGCTGTTTTTCATTAACAACGCTGCGCAGCCCTTCATGCAAATTAAGTAAACTGTTTACAACCAACTCCATGTACTTAGTGCTTAGCGACTTATCAATAGATAACATAAGCGCTTGGTTCCAGTGCGAGGGTACTTTGAAGTTTTGCTCAAAAAACCAATGCTGTATCGGTAGTGCTTGTATAACCCCTGTATATTCCTTAACAGCGGTGTCTGTGTTAGCGATGTTTATCTGATCTTTGACATGCTCAGCAAGTAGATGAACCGTGTTATAGTTAAACACATCAGCAACTGCTATATGTATTCCCAATGTCCGTACACGGCTTGCAATTTGAATACTTAATATAGAGTCTCCCCCTTGAGCAAAAAAATCATCTTCAGCTTTAAACATATTGTTATTTAAAACACTTTGATAAATATGAAGTAGTTTTTCTATTATTGTTTGGGATTCTTGCTGCGTTGCTTTTTTTAGTGAAACGTCGTTAGCAACGTTTTGTAAATTATTGATATGCAGCGTCAGAGCACGGCGGTCAACTTTGCCATGCGCCGTAAGAGGCAGCGCGCTCAATATAATGTAACGATGAGGATGCATATAAGCAGGTAATTTTTTTACTACTTGGCTTTTAACCGCCTCTAACCTACCGTGCTCAGAGTCGATATCTGTATCATACACTATAAATGCAGCAAGCTGTTTTGCGCCCCCTGCTAATTCAAAAACCTGTACTGCGCACTCCTCTAATCCATGGCAAGTTAAAATTACCTGCTCAATCTCACCTAATTCAATGCGATACCCTCTTAGTTTTATTTGATCATCGCTACGCGCAATATATGCCAATCTGTCGTTACACAATTGACGAACTAAGTCACCGGTTTGATAAGCGCGAACGCGCTTTGCATGCACACTGTTAAGTGTCACAAAGCGGGATTGAGTTAAATCATCTCGATTTAAATAACCGCGCGCTAACCCTTGCCCTGCAATGTATAATTCACCAATCATGCCCTGAGGGACTGGCTGCTGATACTTATCAAGAATATAAAGATAGGTATTGTCGATTGGCATACCAACATCAGGGGCTTTCTCACTTGATTGAACTACACCAGAAGTCGCTACGACTGATGCTTCAGTTGGTCCATAATTATTGATAAGTGTAAATGGCATGGAAGACACATCGATGCTATTTAGTTTGTCACCACCTACAAGTAAATAACGCAAATATTGCGGAGTAAATTTGGCATCATTGAGTGCCACTTCAGCAATAGGTGTGGCTAAGAAGCTGTGTGTTACTTTATTTTGAGTAAGTAATTGAGACAGCTGTTCAGGTGCGTTAAGGACACTTTTAGAAACGCTCACAACAGTTGCTCCAGCGCACAAGTACGGCCAAAGCTCCCAAGCGGCCGCATCAAATGCAATATTGGCTGTTTGACTTGCTACGCTTTGCTCACTCACTTTAAACGCGTGGTTATGCCATGCACATAAGTTCATTAACCCTTTGTGTGGCACCATCACACCTTTAGGGTTACCTGTTGTGCCTGAGGTATAAATAACATACGCAAGTTGATTGGCATCTAATAACGGCAAGCAACGCTCTTGATGTGCATTATTAATTATGTCTTGCTCTAAATGGTAGTCATCAATACACAACATTTGATGTTGATGCATGCCACTGCTGAACTTATCAATGTGCTCACTATGTGTGATAACCCACACCGCGCCACAGTCTTCATTAATAAAGGTAATTCTTTGTTGCGGGTAATCTGGGTCTACAGGAACATAGCAGCCACCCGCTTTCAATATGCCAAGCATAGCAATAACAAGATCTACGCTAAAGCTCATACTCACAACTACGCGCTGCTCTTTTTGCAACCCTTTATGTAATAAGTAATGTGCAAATTCGTTACTTCGGTTGTGTAAAAAGTGATAACTGAAACCTTGCGTGTTGTCTGACTCTATCAGCGCTATATGATGGCTATGGGATTCACAAGCGATTTCCACAAACTCATCTATTACAGTACGCCCATTGACAGCTTCGTTATATCTTCCTCTGATCACTAGCTGCTGCGATTGCTGTTTGGATAGCAAAGGAATTTCAAACACACATCGATGAGGAAACTCTATTAGGTGCCCAACTAAGACTTCAAAAGCACTCGCCATAGAACTGATGGTTTGTTCTGAGAATAGCGCTTGATTGTATATCCAGTTGAAACGCATTTGATTATCATCTTCACAACAGCTCAGCTCAATATCAAATTTAACTGTGTGTATCGCTTCATCTATCGCATTGGCATTAATACCACAGAGCTTAAGCTGACTATCCATTTGTGGATTCAAGGAGAATGTTAATTGGAAGACACTTTGGTGACTCAAATCTCTGCGCAATTTAAGTTGCTCAATGATCTGCTCAAAAGGCATGTCTTGATGTGAATGAATATCCTGTAGAATTTGCTTTTGTTGCAACAACAAAGCTTCAAACCCAATTTTTTCACTTACTTTAGTGCGAATGGGTAATGTATTAACAAAAAAGCCAATCAAATGCTCAAGCTGACAATGATGACGCCCTGAAAACGGAGCTCCAATAACTACATCTTGGCTGTTACTAAAGCGAGCTACCAATAACGAATATGCAGTATGTAACCAAGTAAATGTGGTTACATCTAAACGCTGGCAGTGTGCCCTTATGGCAGCAGATAAATGCGCGCCAAAAGTCTGGCTTAATTGTGCCCCAACTTTAGTAAGCTGTTTGGTCCTTGGCTTATCTAGAGGCAACTGATGAAGTGGCGGTGCTCCCGCTAAATGACTTAACCAAAACTGTGCGTGCTTTTGCAGTTTATCTGCCGTTAGAGTATGTCGCTGCCAGTGAGCATAATCCGCGTATTGAATGGGTAAAGGTGTTCTTAATGACTCTGGCAGTGCATGTGTATGGGCAAAGTTGTGGTAAAACTGAGTAAACTCTTTAACCAGTATGTTAAGCGATTGCCCATCGCTGGCTATATGATGCATATTCACCAAAAACAGATGCTTTTCAGCGCTTTGTTTTAACAAAACCACACGTAACATAAGATCGCTATCTAACTGAAACGCAGTTTGTTTATCGTCCCTTAATACCTTTAGCCATAGTCTACTTTGTTGCTCTTCATTCAATGCACTTGCGTCAACATAATGCACAATATCATCGTAATGCTGCATTACCTGTTGGTTGGGTTCACCGCTTTGAGAACTCACAATGTAGGTTCTTAGTATTTCATGACGCGTTACAATCGCACGCCAAGCTTGCGTAAAAGCGTCAATATTAAGCTCACCCACCAGCTCAAATGCAGCGCTCATATGGTATTCAAGGCTGCCTTGTTGAATTTTATCAATACTCCATAAGCGCTGTTGTGCAAATGACAGCGCTATGTGCTCACTACTTTGCGGTGAAATTGGTAAAATATCGAGTTCTTGTTCATCATTTTCGCTGAAGTTTTGCTGTGCCAATTGCGCCAGTGACTTTACCTCTGGACGTTGGAATAAATCTTTTAGCGTAATGTTTAACTTTGTTTTTTCGCGTAATCGAGCGACTACTTGCGTTGCCAACAACGAATGCCCACCTAACCTAAAAAAATGAGCCTCACGACCTACCTCATTAAGCTCTAATATTTCGGCAAAACAATCCGCTATTTGCTGTTCAAACTGAGTATTTGGCGCACTATATTGCTGTGTATCTTGCTCAAATATATCTATTTCAAGTAGCGTTTTTTTATCTACTTTGCCATTACTGGTAAGCGGCATATTGGTCACTGAAACTACGCTACTTGGCAGCATAAACTCAGGCAATGTTTGTCTAAGATATTGCTGTACTTGTGACGTTAAAGAATCAAACTGCGCCGCTTGCTCAAGCACCACAAATGCACATATAACGCTACCAAGCGTATCACTTTGCTTAAGAAGCACACTGACATTTTTGAGCCAAGGATGGCTGCGTAATTGGTTTTCTATTTCGCCTAATTCTATACGATAGCCACGTACTTTAACTTGGTCGTCTATACGGCGGATATATGCGAGCTCCCCATTATTTAGATAGCGAACTAAATCTCCCGTTTTATACAGTTTTTGAGCATTATTGTTAAATGGATTGTCGATAAAGCGCTCTATATTGAGTTGCTCTCTTTGCCAATATCCTCGACATACCCCTTCTCCCCCGACATAAAGCTCACCGACTGCGCCCTGAGGAAGTGGTTGCATATATTTGTCTAATACATAACAGGATGTTGTTGGTATAGGCGAACCTATATTACTGGTGCCTTGTGCAATTTCTACCGTGGTTATATGTTTGTAAGTAACGTGTACTGTGGTTTCTGTAATACCGTACATATTGATTAACTTACAGTGGCTAAACCTTTGTGCCCAAGGTGCTAGTTTGGCGGGCTGTAATGCCTCACCACCAAAAATAACGTAACGAATATGGCTTTGCGCTAAGTCAGTATCATCCAAACGAAATACAGTATCTTGCAACACATAAAATGCGCTGGGTGTTTGGTTTAATACCGTTACTTTTTGCGCTATTAAAAGCTTTGCAAATGCTTGACTATCTTTGCTTTGTGCCTCAGTCACAACAATCAAACGTGCACCAAAGAGTAACGCGCCATACATTTCCCAAACTGAAAAATCAAAGCAAAATGAATGGAATAGCGTCCATACGTCTTGTTCGTTAAAATCAAATAATCTGGGTTCAGTAAACAGTAACCTTACAACTTGGCGATGTTCAATTTGAACCCCTTTAGGATGGCCTGTGGTACCTGAGGTATAAATCATATATGCCAAATGTTCAGGTTCAATCGGTATATTGAGATTATCATCGGCGGTAATATTGGCTGTTAGCTCAGCATCACTAATATTAACGACTTGTTTAGCCAGTGTTTTAAAGCGAGCATAATTTACTTGGTCACAAATTAATATATCACTGCCTACATCTTTAATAATGTAGTCTATACGCTCTTGCGGATAGTCAGGGTCTATTGGCACATAAGCGCACCCTGCTTTTAAAATGGCCAATAATGTAACGACCAATTGCGCATTACGACTTACGCTCACTGGGATCAGCTGCTGTGAATTAACACCCATCGCAATTAACGCTCGCGATAATCGGTTAGCTTTTATGTTAAGTTGCTCATAACTCAGTTCACCATACTCATCGGTTATGGCTATTCGCTTTGCAAATTTTACGGCCTGTTGCTCAAACAACGCTACTAAATGAGTGCTTTTAGGCCAATCCACATGTTTGTTCAAATCGTGCGTTAACTGCTGCTTTTGCTTCTCACTCAATAAAGGAATATGCGCACAAGGGGTGTTTGGAGATGCACCAACATGCTCTAGGAGTAAAGCAAAACTATTAGCCCAATTTGTAATCGTACTTAAATCATATAACGCCCGGTCGAACTTCCAATTTATAATCGTCCCTTGCTCACTCATTTGTATATTTAGCTCAAGGTCGCACTTAATTGTACAGTGACTATTTTGTGGTGCTCGCTCTTCTTCAATCGTTAAGTTAGGTAAACTGAAAGTGCCTTGTTCATTATGCTCTAGGGTAAATAAAATTTGTACCAATGGATGATGGCTCAAGTCACGTTTACAATTAAGCGCATCTACCAGCTTATCAAAGGGCAAGGTTTGATATTCAAGGACTTGTAAAATTGCATCTTTTTGATTGTGTAGCCAAGCACTAAACGGTCGCTCGTCTTCAATATCTGCTGGGATCACGATGGTGTTAACAAATAAACCAATGAGGGCATCTAATTGTGGATCATGACGGCCTAATACCGGGGTTCCCACTATCACTTGGTTAGTTTGATTAATACGCCCGATAAATAACATAAAACAGCTAAGCATCCACATAAACGGAGTGACATGATGATGCATGACCTGACTTTGCAGTTTGCTGCATAGTTCAGCATTTAGGTGCTGACGATATACTTGTCCATTGAGTGCTTGTATTGCAGGCCGAGGCCGGTCAGTTGGTAACGACTGAATTGATTCCAAGCCAGATAATTTTTTTTGCCAATGCGCGATTGCATGTCGTAACTTATCGTCACTTAATGCATCTTTTTGCCAAACTGCATAGTCTGCGTACTGTATTGGTAAGGGCGTGGTTAAATCAGGCTTGTTGGCAATTATACCGCGATATAAGCGCTCAATTTCTTTGACTAAACAATGTAAAGATGCGCCATCAGAAATAATATGATGCATGTTGAAAGCAAGCCAATATTCAGACTCGTTAGATATCAGTAATACTCTCAAAAGCGGGCCATGGGCAAGATTGAACGGTTGGTGTTGATGTTCATGCAATCGTTGTTCTATTTCTTTTGCTCGTCGCGTTTTTTCAATGCAACTAGCATCAAAGTACTCAAATGGTGTATCGATGTTTGACGCTATGTGCTGATATGGCACGCCTTTACTATCAACAACAAATGTAGTGCGTAATATTTCATGGCGGGCAATGACTTGTTTTATGCTTTGTTTAAATGCAGTAATATTAAGCTCACCATGTAGCTTAAATTCTACAGGCATATAGTATTGTGCACTGCCTTGTAATTGCTCTACAAACCATAATCCTTCTTGTGCAAAGCTCAAAGGTATAGGCTTATTTCTTGGTGCGGCGCTAAGTTCATTGAAAAGGTTGGCGTTTGCATTGTGCTGACTTTGTTTTTGCTGCAAAAAGTAATCAATTATCTGTGTTTTATGCGCAATAACTCGCGACTTTAATTCATCGGGAAAATCATTATTTTGCTTAAAAGCCAAGCCACCATTTTTCTCATATAATGTTACACCTGCTGCAAGTGCTTCTCCGATTAAGTTCTCTATTAATAATGTTTGTTCGTTCATTATAAAAACATCTCTTCTGAAGTATCACAGGTGTTATCGCTTGGGGTAGCGTCGAGAGCAGCTTGATTAATTGCATACCATTGGGATAGAGCTGCTATGGTTGGTCGCTCGAACAATACTTTAACCGGTATATCAATACCTAGCTGCTCTTTGATGATTGCAACACATTGCGTAGCTAGCAGTGAATGCCCTCCTAAGGCAAAAAAACCATCGGTTACACCTAGTGATGCCACACCTAATAGAGATGAAAATATCTCTACTAAGTTACCTTCTAACTCATTACGTGGAGCTACATTTTTTGTCTTTGTCTGTATTTGATGAGAGATGTTTTGTAGTTTTACCGTATCGACTTTACCATTACTGGTCAGCGGCAACTCTTTCAACGCAATCACCTTATGCGGCAGCATATAATGTGGTAAGTGCGCCGCCAACTGCTGCCGTAAGGTTTCAAGTTGTTCTTGGCTCAAAGAATACGGTTCGTTATCGATTAACTCTGGAGCTTCATTTGATGGCACGATAAAAGCAGCTAAGCTCTCTTGTTCATGATTGAGTAATACATAAGCTTGTTGTACTTGCTCAAGCTTGCTTAAACAATGTTCAATATCACCGAGCTCCATGCGGTAACCCCTGAGCTTAACTTGTAGATCGTATCGCCCATAAAATTGTAACTGATCGGCTATTCCCTGCTCATCAGTGAGCCAACGGACTTTATCGCCTGTTCTATAAAATCGTTCGGCTTTATTGGTGCCTGGCAGTGTTATTAGAACAAATTTCTCAGCGCTCATTACAGGCAACCCCAAATAGCCATTTGCCAAGTTATGCCCACCAATGTATAGCTCTCCAACAACGCCTGCGGGTACACATTGTTGATGTTCGTCTAGTACTACGAGTTGGGTGTTCTCGATTGGCCTACCGATTGGCACATATTGTTCTGAGGATTTAAATAACTTAGCAATACCGACTTTATCGGTACTGTACACACTGGTACCAACAGTAGCCTCTGTCGGGCCATATTCATTCACCCAGTAACAATTAGGCAAATAATGACTTAGCTGTTCAAGTAATTTAACGCTGAGAGCTTCTCCACCTACCACCAACTTATGAGCATTATCTATTGGTTGCACTGGTAACCTAGTTAACAACCCTTGTAAATGAGCTGGTGTTAACTTAAATAGCACAGAGGCATTATTATCAAATACTTGCTTAGCTAATTCGTCTAACATAGTGTCGTCATCAGCAATAATATTTATAGCCATGCCCGCAAGTAAGGGGGCCCAAATTGTTGTAATTGAAGCATCAAACGCAAGCGGCGTACTTAGAACCGCAGATTCAATCTCACTAAGATAACTCGATTGCGCGTGCGCGAGATAAAGAGCAACATTACCCTGTGTTATCTCAACGCCCTTTGGTTGCCCTGTTGTGCCAGATGTATAAATCACATAAGCTAGCGCCTCAGACGAAGTATCAGGCCAATCACTTAATACCTCCGTGTTTTGCCACGATGCTTTATTATCAAACCAAACTAATGGCACACCCAGTTCTTCTAGGTTCACTATAAAAGCCTGCTGTTGAATAACGTCGCTTGTTACTAAACAACTTGCTTGGGCGTCTTGTAAAATAAACTTAAAACGCTCTGCGGGTAATTTAGGGTCAATCGGTACATATGCACAACCTACATGCCATGCAGCCAACATTGCCACTACCATGTCACTTGAGGCAGGCAAGCAAATGGCAACAAGCCCATTTTCGGCTATGTTATTTTTGCGCAAATAACTGGCGAATTGTAACGCTTGTTGCTGTAAGTCAATAAAGCTCATCTGCGTGTTATTCGGTGCAACGACCGCAGTGCGGTTTGGGTCATTGTTAACTACTTGATTAAAACGCTGCAACAAAGAGAGATTAGGTGATGAGTCACTAAAATGTGTATGAGCATTTACCGTCTGTATTTGCTGCTCTTTTGTATTCAATGGTACATGGCTTGTAAGCTGCAAGGGCTGCTTTAGTAATGCATCAATCATGGTAGCAAAAGCACAAGCCATCGCTTTAATAGAGTTGCGTTTAAATAGTGAGGTGGCAAAATTCCATTGCAGCTCAATGCCATGCTCACGCTCTATCGCATTCACTTCGAGGTCAAACTTCATTTGATGTGAATTCTGCGGTAATTGCTCAATTTGTAAATGAGGTAACTTAAACTCTGTCACTTCATTATTTTGCAACGCAAATAAAATTTGAAATAACGGCTGATGCCCTAAATCTCGCTCTGGCTGCAATGTCTCGACTAACTGCTCCAACGGCACCGCTTGATGTTTAAATGCACCTAAGATCACTTGCTTTTGTTGTTGTAAAAAATGCTCGAAACTTTGCTCGCTCTTTCTTTGCGCTCTGATCACCAAGGTATTGACAAAAAAACCAATTAAATTTGAAACTTCTGGTTGCTCTCTGCCGGCAATTGGTGAGCCAATTAGCACATCTGAAGTTTGACTAAAACGCATGACGAATAAAGAGAACACACTATGCAACCACATAAACAAGGTGAGGCCATGCTGCTTACAATATTGATGAATTGCTTGTACCGTATTGATTGATAAGTACTGCACCCATGTATCACCCTCTAACTGCTGTAATGTGGGCCTTGGTTTATCAAGGGGTAATTGATGCAGTACAGGGTAGTTTTTTAATTGTGTTTGCCAATAGTCTAGCGATTGAGCAAATGATGCTTGGTTTGCTACTTGTCGTTGCCAATAGGCAAAATCAGCGTATTGCACTGTAAACGGTTGCTCAAATTCACTGGCTAATGTGTAATTGGGCTCATTGCTATAATGACGATAAAAAGCAATAAATTCGTTCACTAAAATTGCCATTGACCAGCCATCACTTGCAATATGATGCATATTAAAATGCACTCTATAATGCTGCCCAGAGAACTTAACGACTAATACTCTAATTAATACGTCAGTCGATAGATTGAATGGTGCTTGCTGTGCTTTTTGTTCTAAATCCAGCCATTGCTCAAGCGCATCTTGGGTGTTTAAAGCGGATAAGTCTTCAATTTTCAGTGGCACCGCAAATTGCTCATTAATGAGTTGCTCTGGAGACTCACCCGCACCGCCTGATAAAATAGTACTTCTGAGCACTTCGTGCCGCTCGATAATAGATTTTAGCGCCTCATTAAATGCCCCAAGATGCAATGTGCCTTTAAGCTCAAAACTGGCTGGCATATGGTATTGCAGCGTGCCACTTTGCACTTGCTCAATCAGCCACAATCGTTGCTGGGCATAAGATAATGGCAGGCGTTCTGTGCGAGCGATTGGAGCAATGGCATTATCACTTTCAATCAATGGACATTGCGCTAACGCCTGCGATAATGACAAAACACTAGGAGTCTTAAATAGCTGCTCTAACGTGATGTCATAATGCTTATCACAGCGGATCTCGCTGATCAAACGGATTGCCAATAATGAGTGACCACCTAGCTCAAAAAAGCTCTCATCCAAAGTAATATATTGATTATTCAAAACATCACTAAATAACTGTAATAGATAAGCTTGTAAGGTGTTTAAAGACTTCAGTTCAATTCGCTGTTGTGGCTCATTTATTTGGCTTTGAGTACTAGCCTGCAGTGCTTTTGCATCAATTTTGCCATTACGCGTTAATGGCATCCTTTCTAATTGATTAAATTTGCTTGGCACCATATATGGCAAAAGCTGATTGGATAAATAATCCTTAAGCTGATTCTCATCAATTGAAGCTTTTGGATTGGTTATATAATGGGCGCATAATAATGCCTGCTCTTTATCCAAAGTAATCGAACATTCACTAATACCTGAAAAGCGCAGCATATGATGGCAAATTGCGTTAGTATCCACTCGGTAACCTCGCAGCTTTATCACATCATCACACCGACCAATGTATCGAAGGTAACTCGGAATATTCTCACCATCGGCATGCCAACGAACCACATCACCGGTGCGATAAAAACGCTGTTTAATACGTAAGCCTTTGCCATAAGGTACGCGTATATCGATAAACTTTTGCTTATTAAGTTGGACTTGATTTAGATAACCAGGGCTTACCACAGGTCCTGCTATCAACAACTCACCGGGCATATTGACCGCTGCGACCTGATTGAACTTATCAACAACCAGCATGCCAACTTGACTAATTGGCAAGCCTATCGGCACATCAGAATAAGGAAGTTCTTGGTTTTGAGCATCCGGTTCAATAGTAAATGTACTCGACCCTACCGTTGTTTCGGTTGGGCCGTATTCATTTATCCAACGAACCTTAGGCAAACGCGCTTGTAACGCCAAAACCAACTCAGAGGTCAATGCTTCTCCACCCACGACGATCGTGTGAGCACTTTGTGTAGGTGAAACTTGTTGAGATAGCCCAAGCACCGCTCGTAAATGCGCTGGCGTTAGCTTAAGTAGCAAATTCGTATTCGATTTAAATAACTTATCAACAAGCAAAGGCAGCTGATTTACACCATCCGTCAAGATATTAACGGTGCCACCGACTAATAACATGGGTATGAGTGAAGTTACAGTCGCATCAAAGGCCAAAGGCGTGCTTACCACCGATTCATTCAGTTGAGGGTCACCAGCAAGGTAGCTTTCGCAAGCATGTTGCAAATACGCATTAACATTTGCATGGCTGATTGTCACCCCTTTTGGCTTACCTGTAGAGCCTGATGTATATATAATGTAACAAAGTTGTTCAATACTCTTTGAACCAATAATATTAGGGTGGGAGGTGGAATATCCGCTAAAGTTTGATTCAAGCTCAAAAATATCGTCTAGCAGTAAAAAGTCCGTACCACTTTCTATCAGTTTTTCAGTATTGTCACTTAGCGCCAAAATCATCATCATTTGTGCATCATCAACAATATTGATTATTCCATTACTTGGAGTTTCGATATGAAGCGGCACATAAACGTGGTTTGCTTTTGAAATAGCCAGTATGCTAAGCACCATATGGACGCAGCTTGGTAACAACACTCCAATTGGGCTTTGCGGTGCAAATTCCATTTCCAATAAACTATGAGCAAGCTGATTTGATAAATATTCAAGCTGAGTATAAGTGATTGAATGTTGGCCATCTCGCAACGCTATGTGCTCACCATGAGATTTAACCATTACACTAAAGCGTTGATCCCAACGTTGTTGCTGTTGACTGTGAACTTCCACCAGCTGTGCATAGTTTAATAGCGCAGACTGCTCTGCTTTAGAACAAATAGCCAACTCGCTTAACTTAATATCAGTATCCATTAAGCATTGTTCAAGCAGGTGGCAGTACTGTGCAAAAAAGCGCTCAATACTTGATTGCTGCCATAATGCCGTGTCGTATAACCACTCAACTACAATTTCTGACCCTTTATCGATAACACTTACTTCTAAATCCAGCTTAGCACTGCGCACGTTTGTGTTATAAGCATCAACTTTTAAGCCTTCTAACTGTAAAGCTTCATTAACTTGGTTATTGACCCTAAAAACAATTTGAATTAGCGGATGTATCGATATGTTTCGCTCGTGAGAAAGTTCATCAACAAGTAAATCAAATGGCAGCTGTTGATGCGCTATCGCTTCATTTAATACGTTCTTAGCACTGGCTATTGCTTGATTGAAAGAATCTTGTTCATTAAAATTGCTATATAACACCAATGTATTGATAAAATTACCAATCAAAGTTTCAAACTCTGGTAGCTCTCGGCCTGACACCGCAGTACCCAATGCGACATCCGCTTGTTGCGATGCACGGCTTAACCAAACACTAAATACCGTTTGTAAAATTAAAAATAAAGTATGACCGGATGTTTTCACATATTGGCGTAACAAAGTACTTAAGCTAGATGCGAATGGTCGACAAAATAACGCGCCGCCCTGCACTGGTTGATTGAGTCGCTCATAATCTGTAGGTAATTCATGTATTTTTGGCAAATCACTTAACTTATCACGCCAGTATTCAAGATCAGATAACCAACCTTTCGATTTGCCATTCTCACGTTGCCAGTAAACGTAATCAATATAGCTATAATCAGGCACCGATAATGCCTCACTATGTGTTTGACTATAATATTGTGATAATGCCTTACAGAGCACCTCAATTGACCAACCATCTGATACAATGTGGTGCATATTTACGATTAATACATGTTTTAAACTTTGTAATTTAATTAGCTGAGCGCGGATCATTAAATCACGAGATAAGTCAAAACTATGCTGATAATCTGAGGAAATGGTTTGATCTACCCTGGTCAACTGTTTCGATTCACATAATGATGTTAAGTCATGATTTACTAATGCGAACTTTAATAGTGTATTTTCAAACTGTACAGGGTGTGAATTTTCATCCACACGATAGTTAAATCTCAATATACGATGGCTTTGAATCACTGCATCAAAAGCTTGCTCTAGCCGCTTGCTATCTATATCACCATGTAGAGTAAAAACACCTTGTAAGTTGTATTGGCTGCTGTGACCTTGCAACTGATTTACAATCCAAAGCCGTTGTTGTGCATAAGATAGCGGGTGTTGCCCACTTCTTTTTTGGCGCGAAATAGTGTGAGCAGAATGCTCAAATGTAGCATTTATTTCCAAATACTGTGCAAGTTCCGCGACAGTAGGGTTTGCAAAAATCTCTTTAAGCGTAATCGAAATAGCCAACTCTGTTTGAATTTTATTTAACAACTTCATCGCTAAAAGCGAATGACCACCAATTGCAAAAAAATCATCATGTATACCTACTTTGATAGCGCCAGTGAGTTGCTCAAATAAACTTGCTAATTGCCGTTCAATCACAGTGTTTGGTAAAACTAAATCGCTAGTGTTAATCACCAAAGGCTTACTTTTTAGTAGGTTTCGGTCTACTTTGCCATTGGCTAATAAAGGTAAAAGGTCACACACAACAATCACACTGGGGATCATAGGTTCAGGTAGGTGCTGCTTTAAATCAGCTTTTATCTTTTGTTGTACTTGAAGACTACTTAAGCCATATTCATGAGTAACAACATGGGCAACCAAAATAGTCTGCTGAGCCTGTTTCTGGCACAGTACGACTGCCTGTTTTACGTTTTTTATCGCATTTAATTTGGCTTCAATATCAAGCGTATCAACCCTAAAACCTCTAACCTTAATTTGATCATCTAATCTGCCAAGAAACTCTAATTGCCCTGATTTGTTTAAACGAACCTGATCACCTGAGCGATAAAAACATTCACCATTGAATTTTACAAATGCCTGTTCGCTAATGCTAGGTGCATTAATATAGCCAAGTGCAACACTGCTGCCCCCAATGTACAACTCACCTGGCATTCCTACTGGCACACCTTGTTGGTGCTCATTGAGTATTTTAATCTGCACATGAGAAAATGGCTGGCCAATGCTATAGCTACCCCAATTACAGAGGCTGTCAGCAGTTAACTTATATGCTGTGGCCCCTATGCAGGTTTCAGTCGGTCCATAGTGATTTACAATACTCGCAGCAGGAAAGTTACTTTGAATTGCATCAACTAAAGGCTCAGTTAACGCCTCCCCCCCTAATATCCAATGCTTAACGGAGTTGCTGCATTTTAAGTTGATTATGTGTGGTAATAATTCATGGGCAAATGACGGCGTAACTTTTATCAAGTTTGCTTGTTGCTTCGCAAGTTCATAGGCAATTTTCTGTGGCTCTGGTAGTTGTTGCTCACTGCCCACTAGCAATACAGAGCCCCCATTTGCCAAAACCGGATAAAGACCCGTTAAACATAAGTCTGTGGCAAGGCCCGTAACCACGGCCGCTTTCGTTGCGGCTGAAAATTCAATAACTTCACTAACGCCATTTACATAACTTGCCAAAGCTTGGTGGGAGATCATCACCCCCTTTGGCGAGCCGGTTGAGCCTGATGTGAACATTACATAAGCACAATCATCACCTTGCAGAGGTAAAAGCTCAGAGTTAACAATAATTGAATCGTCAATCAGCGACTCAAATTTAACAATACTAACTTGATTATTTACGCACTGAACTTGTTCGCTTGGCTGCAACGCATCGTCACCCATAATGACTAAGTGTTGGCATTGAGCTTGATTTAATATCTCTAAAATGCGTTTAAATGGAGTACCTTGCTCTATCGGCAAGTAAGGATGATTTGAACGCATAACACCAAGCATCGCCACGACACTATTAATTGAGCGCTTAACCAATATTGCAATTGGCTGATGATGAGCCACATTCAAACTGTTTACAATGGCACAAGCTATAGCCGCGCTCTGTTTTTCTAATGCGTCGTAAGTCAACGATTGCTCATCACCTTGGAGCAACGCAACTTGATTAGGGTCAACTTTTACTTGATTAAGAATACTATCAACAATACTGATAAATTGCTTTTTTGCCTGTGGTGCTTGTAGTATGTTTGAACTCTCATCAACGCTTGGCAATGGCACAAGATCTATTAAATGATTGCAATCAGCGGTAAAAGTATCTACCAAAACCACAAAATCTTTGCAAAACGCCTCTATCAGCTGGCTATCAAACAAACTGCTACAATAGTCTACACTGCCAATCAGATCACCCTCTGATTGGGTCAGGTTAAGTGTTAAATCGTATTTTGCGCTGTGGTTATCAAGCGCAGTAAGATCTGCAGATATGTCTTCATTGGAGAGATTGTCAACGGCCACCGCATTGTAGTTGAATAACACTTGGAACAATGCTGAGTGAGCACTAGATTTTGGTAAATTTAGCGATGTGATTATGTCTTCAAGCGCTACACTTTGATTTGCTAACGCTTGTTTCACTATACACATCACATCTTGTGCAAGCTGTGTAAATGTTGGCGTTTTTTTAAGCTGCAAGCGTATTGGTAGTGTATTGATAAAGCAGCCAATCATGGTTTCAAATTCAGCTTGTGAGCGGTTTAAAACCGGCACTCCTAAAGTAATGTCACGCTTTTGACTGTAACGATAAAGTAAGCAATAAAATATACTTAAATACCCTACAAATTCAGTTACTTTTAGCGTTTGACAGACTCGACTGAAATTGAGGCACGTTTGATTGTCAATATGAAAATGTGAAACACTACCTTGATAGTTTTTTCCAGCAGAGCGTGGATAACTAGTCGGCAATTCAAATAAGTCAATATCAACCAATTGACCTTGCCAGTACGATAATTGCTCTTTATAGTCATCGCTTAGTCGGTATTGCTGTTCCCAGTGGACATAATCTAAATACTGGAGCTGTTTTTGCGGTGGCTGATTATCAGTAAGTGCCTCTAATAAGGCTTGAATAAATAACCCAACAGACCAACCATCAGCAATAATATGGTGCATCGCAATATAAAGCCACTGTCCATGCTCACAGTGGTTATCAGTAAATAGAGTGCCTCTAACTAATAAATCATTAGCAAGGTCAAAGCAGTGTGTAAGCTCAGCATCTAAATGGCTTACTATCTCTTCTTTAGACACATTACCTTGAGTAATCGCAACATCAACGGCAAACTCATGTTGATCACAAACTTTTTGTATCGCACCTTCTTCACTGCTTATAAAGTTGCTTTTTAACACCTCATTATTAGACAACAGCAGGTTAATTGCTTGGTTTAATCTTTTAGCGTGTATTGGTTGTGAAAACCTAACCAAACCTGACATATTGTAAGCGTAAGAAGACTGTTCATATTGGGAAATAAACCAAATCCGTTGTTGAGCACTTGACAAGCATCCAATTTTTTCATGGTTTTGACTCATATATTCAATGAGTAGATCTTTATTTTTTTTAATTCGACTGAGTAATTCACTTGGTACATTATCTAATTTGGTTCTTAGTTTTAACGCCCCATTTTGCATGTACACGTAGATACCTAGTTTATCTAGCTCGGCCAAAAAGCTTTCTATCGCTAAATTATCCATCATTACAAGTCCATCTCCGTCATTGATTGATCGGCCAATACATCATTGATATCTCTACCACTTACAATGTCACTCACCTGCTGCACCTTCGGTGCTGCGCCAGATGCAGTTTTTGCATGTGTTAAATCCTCAATTCGCTGTGAAAGCGTACTCACACTTGAATAGTCAAATACGTCAGCAACCGTTATTCGTATACCAAACTCTCTATTAATACGAGAGACCAATTGCATTGCTTGGACAGAGTTACCACCACCATCAAAAAAACTTTTTTTAGTGCAAAACTGGTTTACTTGCAAAACACTAAGGTAACATTGTAATAATTTTTGTTCACTTTGCGTACTCGGTAAATTCACTCGCTCAGGTTCAGTATTTTGTGTACTTTGCGCAACAGGTAAAGCGTTTAAATTTAATTTTCCATTCGCTGTCTTTGGCCATTCGGTTAACCAAAACAGCTGTTCAGGTAGCATATAATTTGGTAGGTAACGAGCAAGTATTTGGCGCAACCGAGCTAGTGTCCAAGTTGATGATAAATCTTTTGCATCAATACTATAAACGCATAGCGAGCCTATATTGTGTTGCTCAGATACTATCAGGGCTTTGATATCAGTGGTGTTAAATAAGTTCGCGATATGATATTCAATCTCGCCAAGCTCAATGCGATGACCATTGAGTTTTACTTGCTGGTCCAGTCGGCCTTGTAACTCAATTTGACCATCGGCTAAACGTCTAGCTCGATCGCCTGTTTTGTATAGTCGTTGTTTGAGTTGTTCATTGAATTGATGCTCTACGAAGCGTTGCAGTGTTAAATCTGCACGATTGATATAACCCTTAGCCACTCCCAAACCGCCAATCCAAAGCTCACCCCAAACCCCAATTGGTAATGGCAATGCCTGATTTTGTGCATCTTCATCCATTATATAAAGACTTGTATTAGCGATGCCTTCACCAATGGTTATGCTATGAGCATTATTAATATGACTAACCGATGACCAAATTGTGGTTTCAGTAGGCCCATACATATTCCAAAGCTCGCCTCCACCACTTAGCACCTTCTTTGCTAATATACTATCGAGCGGCTCTCCCCCGCACAGTACTTTTAAACCTTTGACACAGTTAGGGTTGGTATTGAGTAATAGTCGCCACAATGTGGGTGTAGCCTGCATAATTGAAATTGAATAAGTAGTCAATTGTTCAATAATTGCATCTGGGTCACTACATATTTGTTCATCTGCAATCACAGTCATAGCCCCCGCTGTCAGGGGTAGAAATAACTCTAGCATTGCGATATCAAAAGCAATTGTAGTAATTGATAAAAACTTGTCGTCAGCGCTGATCCCTGGTTTATCACGCATGGCTTCTAGCAAGTTGCTAAGGCCACTATGCATGACTTCTACCCCTTTTGGCCGACCAGTAGAGCCTGAGGTATAGATCACATAAGCAACTTGGTCGCTCATTACTTGATTGAACTTTATGTCACAAGGCTGCTTATCAATGTGCTGCGCCTCATTATCGACATCTAGCACATTAAAACTTGCATTTTGTAGTAACTCGCTGTCCGCACTTGTGCTATCGCAGATGAGCAATGAGACTTGTGCATCATCTAAGATATCGATAATACGATCTTTTGGATAAGCCAAATCTAACGGCAAATACGCGGCACCAATTTTTAGCACCGCTATTAAACTAATCAATAATTCACTACGACGTGATAAAGCAATTGCCACCAAATCACCTTCTTTGACGCCTTTTATCGTCAAATAATGTGCCATTTGGTTAATTCGCACATCTAAATCTGCATAGGTGATCTGCCTTTCATTACATCTTAACGCCACTTTGTGCGGATAATTTCTTACACTGGCCGAAATATCATCTAGAAGTGTTTTTTGCAGGCTTCTCTTTTGATCATTATCTTGAGCGTTTTGTATTGGGTTTAGTAATACCGCTTGATAATCTTGCTGTTCAAGTAAAGAACAGGCTCTAGTATTTAACTTATCCGAGCCACTTAAATTATTAAGTAATGCAATAAATTGGTGTGCATATCTATTAACCAAGTCATCATCAAATTTCGCGCAGTTATAATCAAGTTGCAGTGACCATTGCTCACTAATACAAGCAATATTACAGCTCAACTCAAACTGCCCAAATTGTGCAGAGCTAGTTATATTTTTTGTCATCAATCCA
This sequence comes from Pseudoalteromonas sp. SANK 73390, assembly GCF_054966645.1. Taxonomy (NCBI): domain Bacteria; kingdom Pseudomonadati; phylum Pseudomonadota; class Gammaproteobacteria; order Alteromonadales; family Pseudoalteromonadaceae; genus Pseudoalteromonas; species Pseudoalteromonas sp. SANK 73390. The sequence continues at coordinate 10,527 of NZ_ARPN01000046.1, read as the reverse complement.
TTAAAATCTGGCAGTTTGTGTACTTTGTCTAGATTGAACATAACCGTAGGTAAAGATTTATTTTGATCTGCCAATGCTGAAAATGGAAAATGCTGGTGGTCAAAGGCATTGAGTAATTGCTTTTGTGTTACTTTAATAAGTTCAGCAATGTTTTGACAGCTCGACACATCAACCACGATTGGCAAAATATTAGTACAGTACCCCACTAATTTTGTATCTAATACTTGTGGTTCAAATTGATTATCAAGCAATTGCCTGTCTGATACAGGAATTAACACCGATACAACGTTTTGCCGAGTTAGCTTATTTAGCCACAATATATAAATAGCTAACAAGGTAGCAAACTGGCCACAACCTTGTCCTTTTGATAGCGCGCTTAGATTGTTTATTGCTGGCTGTGATATCACATACATTAAGCTGCGAACTTCATAGCTGGTAGCACTTGGCGCATGAGTTTTAGCAGGCAGTGTAAGTTGAGAAACCGCACTTAATTGCTCAAGCCAATATTGCTCATCTTTTGAATATTTTGATGATTGTCGGTAGCTTGCTAGTGCGTCGATATAGTCACGATAATCAACGAACTTATGCTCATCTTGCTCTAAATTTGCATTATAGTAGCGAGAAACGGCACTAATTAACTGTGTTATCGCTATACCGTCATACAACAAGTGATGGGCAACAACCGTCAAGTAATGAGTATTTTCCGCAGTTTTAATAAGTGTAAAACGACACAGTCTGTCGCTTTGAAAATCAAATGACTCATACCTTAACTCAGCAAGTTTATGTGATATGGACCGATCATTTTGGCATATTTCATTACGCAATAATTGTGTGTCTTTGGATACACTTCGATGGCATAAATCATCCGGGTCGACCCTAAAACCTAGTACCGGAATTTGTTTATGAAGTGTCTCAATCGCCTGAGTTAAACGCTTAACATCAAGCTGCCCGTCTAACTTAACAGTTCCTTGAAGGTGATACGCCAACGCCCCTTCTTGAGTGCGCAACCCCAGCGCCAATAACTGCTGCTGCGCTTGGCTCAGTGGATAAGCACATGTATTAATTTTAGTGATGTTACTGGCTTTATTCGCAACACCAAAATATCCCGCAGATTGTAAGCTGACGACACTGCCTTTTACTGCCGCTATAATGGCTTCAACATCATCATTAGTATGAGCATCACTTAAAAAACAATTTCGCCCTTCCCATATAAACACACCGCGATTGAGCATTTCATAAAAGAATACGTCTAGATTTTGATTGAATCTGAATCGAAATAATGATGTAAACGATTCCACTTTGATAGGTATATTAGTTTCTTCAAAAAACGTATTAAGAGTGCTTTTTAAGTAAGTGGTTTTATCCGCTATATCTGCTTGGCATTGCGCACCCCGTTTTTTTATTTCATTGAGTACCGCTTTTGCACTGGCCATTGCGAGTGGGTGCTTACAAAAAGTACCAGCAAAAAAAGTCGTATCAGCTTTAGGGTAAGACTTATCACCGTACTGCCATGTACCACCATCTATCGCATCTAGGTATTTAGCACTGCCTGCAACAACACCAATTGGCAAGCCTCCCCCGACAACTTTTCCATAGGTAGCCATATCGGCTCTGATACCCAACATAGCTTGAACACCACCTGGGTGAGCACGGAATCCAGTGATCATCTCATCAAAAATCAAGGCGATACCCAGCTCCGTGGTCACTTCTCGAAGAGCGTGTAAAAAGGCCCAAGGCTGAAGCTCAGGGTGACGACTTTGCACTGGCTCGACAAGCACCGCAGCTATTGAGTTTGCATTGGCCCGAATCACGCTAATTGCTTCATCAGCGCCATAGTCTAATACGATGTTATCTGCAACGGTCCCTTGTCTAATACCTGAACACATTGGCTCCACTTTGCTACCATCTGGTGTTGGGTGAGCTAATGTTCCGTCATAATGACCATGATAAGCCCCATTAAATTGCACTATCTTGTCACGCTTACTAACAGTGCGAGCTAGGCGTACCGCAGTCATAACAGCCTCAGTGCCAGAATTACAAAAAGTAACTCGTGCAAGGCCCGTAAGTTCACTAATAAGCTCTGCCACATCGCAAGCTACAGGGCTTGCTAATCCTAGTTGAAGCCCTGCATCTATTTGCTCATAAAGCGCTTGCGTAATAAATTCACTCTTGTGACCAAATAAATTAACCCCAAAGTCCATAGTAATATCGATATATTCATTATCATCAATATCCCAAATACGCGCGCCTTGACTTCGCTTAGCAAAAACAGGATAAAGCATTTCTTTGCTCGATAACCGAAAACCAGCTGAAGCTCTGCAATCAGAAAGGTGCGCTCTATGTTCAGAGACTAACACCTTAGAGCTGATGGTTTTTTTGCAATAAGTATTGGCTAAATTCTGTTGGTGTATTTTTACTTGTTCATTATCTTGATGTATTGCCAATTGATTTAATTTAAAACCGGGAAGTACACTGTCTATTTGCGCAGTACCTGTATTTACGTTTGCATTTTTGGTTACTGCAGACGTATTACTATACTCATTTAATTTTGATTGCGTACTGTGGTTAATCTGCACATTCTGAAGCAGTTGTAACTGCTTCGTACTTACTGCTTCGACACTTAACCGAGCTTGCTCGCAAGTTACACTGGCAGCTGCTTGCAGTTGCTCTTTGCAAATCGATTCTAATACATGCTCATTCAAACCAAGCGATTTATGCATAACCTCAACAGGAACTTGTACTTCGCTTTCATTCACCACAGCAGCCATATCTTCGGTTTGAATCAGATAGTCACTATGCTTTTCAATATATTCAACTAAACGAGACACAGAACTTAGTTCTTCATAAAACTGTCGCACGCTAAACTCTAATGTAAATTCTTTCTCATACGTTCTCACGGCCTGCATGATCATTAATGAATCTACACCCATTTCTAGCAACGGTTGTTGTATATCAATATTTTGTGCAGGAATAGATAACAAAGTCGCCAATGTATTGAGCACATACTGCTTAATCACTTGGTGACGATTAATATTTTGAGGAACAGAAGCTATTTTTGAACTTGATTTTGCAACTTGGCTTTGTAAACCAATCCAATAACGGTCTTTAGCAAATGGATACGCTGGTAATGGCTGCCTAACAACCCCTTGTTGAGGGTAAATTGCTTGCCAGTCCAACTGTGCACCTATCTCAAACAAACGAGCAAGTGTACTAAGCAATCTAAGTTTATCATCTCCTTTGGGGTTCAGTACTGAAACAAACTCGCTGTTAGCACGAGGCAAGTTTTCTTGTACCAATGTACTCAGCACTGCTTTTGGACCTATTTCTAATACACAGAAATATTCACTATCTTTAAGTACATTAAGCGCATCAGCAAATTTAACGGGCTGAACAATTTGTTCAACCCAATACTGTGGTTCACACAATGCCTCACGTTCTAGTTGGCCCGTGACTGAGGAGATAAAATCATAGCAAGGTAAGTGAAATGAAATACTCTCAGCCACATTTTTAAATTCCGCTAGCATGGGTATCATTAATGGTGAATGAAATGCTCGAGCAGTATTGAGCTTTTTAAATTTTATCGCTTTTTCGTTTAACTGTGTACATATCGCTGTAATGGCACTATCACTGCCAGAAAATACCACACCGCTGTGTCCATGATACGCTGAAATTGCAGCCTCATTTTTGTGCTGTGCAATCAATTGATTTGCTAAAACTGCATCACAACGCGCTGATACCATAGTGCCGGTTGCTTCAAGTTGGTGCATTAAAAGTGCCCTTGAAGATATCAATTTAATCGCATCGGCTAAAGAGAACACACCAGCAATACAAGCTGCAGCATATTCACCCACACTATGCCCTAGTAACTTATCTGGTGTTACACCAAAACTAAGTAGCAGCTTTGCCAGTGCATATTCAACGACAAATATCGCAACCTGAGCCCACTTCGTTTGCTCTATCTCATTCTCAGCACCATCATATAAAACCTCTATAAGCCGTTTTCCTAATGAATTAGCAAGCAATTCGTCACATTCGTCTATCGAACTTTTAAAAACATCATGAGATTCATATAAAGATCTGCCCATTCCAGCGTAATGAACACCTTGACCCGTAAACAAAAACACATTTTGCGGTATTAATGACTGACTACTTGGCTCTGATGTTTGATGGTTCGCTAAGCTATTTAGCAACTGTGTACGTGACAAACCAACTAACGCTGTTTTAACGCCTTTTAAATTTGGTCTATGGGCAGTGGTATGTATTAATGCATCGAATTGAGTTGCATCAAGAGTCTCTAATCTTCTTTTGTAATTTGCGACCAGTGCGCTAAGAGATTCAGAGGTTTTTGCAGTTAAGGGTAAAATATACGCTATGGTACTTGCTTCAAGACCTATAGACTTAAGCTTTAAAGATGGTCTATTTTGACAAATAACATGCGCATTAGTCCCGCCAAAACCAAATGAACTTACCCCAGCAAACGCTTTTACCTGTTTACACTGAGATATTTGGCTGGTTTTTCCGTTCACAGAAATTGCTATTTTGTGCCAAGGAATGTGTGAATTGAGTGTGTCGTTATAAGGCTGGCCTGGGATCTGACCATGCTCTAAGCAAAGTAACGTTTTAATTAGCCCTGCGATACCAGCCCCTGATTCTAAGTGACCAATATTTGCTTTCGCCGACCCCACTATAAGTGGGTTCATTTTGCGTCTACCAACACCATACACTTTGTTTAATGCCGTAACCTCGATCGGATCACCCAACTTAGTACCAGTGCCATGCGCTTCCACATATTGAATATCGGATGCTGATAATTGCGCGTCATCGAGTGCAGCTTGCAGCACTTTTTGCTGTGCGCCACCACTTGGGGCCGTCAGGCCATTACTACGGCCATCTTGATTAATTGCGCTGCCTTTTAGTATTCCATAAATTGGGTCATTATCAGCAAGTGCTTGTGCCAACGGCTTTATAACTAAACAACCAACCCCCTCGCTACGTACATAGCCGTTAGCGTTATCAGAAAAAGTCTTACAATGTCCATCAGGTGCGAGCATTTGGGCATTTTGACACGCGTCTGTTACTTCATTACTAAGTATTAGGTTTACACCAGCAACCAAAGACACTGGCACTTTGCCTGAACGCAATGCTTGCATCGCATGATGTAAGGCTACCAATGAAGATGAACACGCCGTGTCAACCGCAACACTTGGGCCTGTAAAATCATAGGTATAAGACAAACGATTAGCCGCGATACTGAGCGCTGTACCAGTCCCTAAATAAGGGTTTTCAGTTAATTTATTAGTGGATAAAGTAAAGTAATCACTTTGCGAAATACCAACATAAACACCCACTGCCTGACCCGCTAGTTCTGCAGGTTTATAACCCGCCGCTTCAATTGCATGATAACTTGTCTCTAATAGCAGCCTATGTTGTGGGTCGATATATGTTGCTTCTGTAGGTGATAATGAAAACATCGCTGGGTCAAAACACTCAACCCCTTGCAAGTAGCCACCCAATCGATTTTCATTTAATTGTGGGCAAAGTTCCTGCCTAGCTTTACCTACCGCTGAAATTGCATCTTGCTTATCTATAAGCAACTGCCAATATTCATCAATATTATCAGCTTGTGGGTATCTGCATGCCATCCCTATTACCGCAATATCACCGTCAAGAGAAGGTGATGATTTGCTGTTTGATTTACTGGCCGAAGGTGTTTGTTTACCTTTATCAAAAACTGATTGTTGTTCGACTCTGGAAAATGCTTGTTTTACTTCATCAAATTCGCACAAATATTGAGTTAGTTGAGCAATACTTGGGTACTCGAACAGCACAGTTGCTTCTAATTCTATATCGTGGATTTCCATCAACTCACCGGAGATCCTTACTGCTTTCATAGAATCTATTCCCAATGATTGGAATGTTGCATCAATGTCTAATGACTGAGTACTTGTGTCTAATTCAAGTGCAACCACGTCTTTTAAAGCTCGCAGTACCGCGCCTTCTAATCCTTGATTGACAGTCACCTTTGGCTTTGATTGCAGCGTTTTAACACTTGTTCTAGATCGCGCTATGACTTCAAAACTATCATTCAAATAATACTGCTTATTTTCTTGGCGCTGTATTTTCCCACTAGATGTTTTTAAAATTCGACCTGGTTTAATCAACAGTAATTCAAAAGGAGTTACACCATGGTTTTGGACTATCGCTTGTGTCACTGCAGAAAAAACAGCATCTGCATCAAGCTTTCTAATTGCTGTACGCTTAACTTGCTGAACAACTACCAATCCCTCTTCACCTTTATCGGTGATCACCGAAAATGCCGCTCCTCCATTATTATCAAGTGCGCTATGTGACTCGGTTACGCTTAATTCTATGTCTTGTGGGTAATAATTTTTTCCTCTAAAAATCAACACATCTTTACACCTACCCGTCAAATAGAGTTCGTTTTGGCAAACAAAACCAAGATCACCCGTTCTTAAATAAGGCCCATCTTTTGCATCAATATAGGCGTTAAATGTGGCCTCAGTTGCTTGTTCTTGCTGCCAATACCCCCTTGCAACACTCTCTCCTTTCACCCAAATTTCACCAACTTTTGAGTCTTCTAAACGCTGCATGTTTTGAGGATTAACAATAGCAATATTATGATCATGCCATGTCACTCCGCACGAGACGGCATAATAAGATTGCCCTGATTGCTCATCGTTTAGTTCACAAAAAGGCGCGCCTTGGCGATATGGCGTCTTAATTACTGCGTTACCTTTTTAATTTGCTGCTCATCTAGATGCAATACCTTAGCACCTTCAAACAGCTTTCCTCCGGTTGCGAACAACGTTGTTTCTGCCATGCCATAGCATGGTGAGAGCGCTTCTCGTTTTAAACCGCACGATTTAAATTTTTGATAAAATCGCTCAAGTGTGCTGGCCCTAACTGGTTCTGCGCCATTTAATGCACGGCGCCAGTTAGATAAGTCTAATGTGGCGAGATCTTTATCTTTGATGGTGTCAACACACAAGTCATAAGCAAAGTTAGGCGCACTTGAGGTAATCCCTTTACTATCACTTAAAAGTTTTAGCCAACGAAATGGCTTTTGGAGAAAGTAAGTCGGATTCATTAATACCGCGGGTGCACCAATATAAATCGGATGTAAAATCCCAAAAATGAGCCCCATATCATGAAAATGTGGTAACCAACTAACGATTGGTGTTGTTTCATTATGACCAAATGCAACCTTCATCATTTGTTCATTGTTTATAATGTTATGGTGATCAACCATCACACCTTTGGGGCTACCTGTAGAGCCAGATGTATACTGTAAAAATGCCAAATCATTTGGCTTTAAATCAATCTCTTTGGACGCTTGCTGATCAGATTGCTCTGTTGAGAATAAATCGGTGATATGAATAGGTAATGACTTTAAACTGGTTTCTGATTCAAATAATGGCCTAGCAATTTCGTTAATTTTAGCCGTTGTTAACGCCCCAGCAGCGCCAGCATCTTCGATGATGCTGCGTAATCTATCAATATTTTGATTTTTTTTAGGGGGATATGCTGGTACAGCTACTACCCCAGCATAAAGACACGCAAAAAACGCTTCTACAAATTCAAACCCTGAATTATAGAGCAGCAGCGCTCGGTCGCCTTTTCTGAAATGCACTTTTAGGTGTGAGGCAATTAACCTAGCATTTTTGTCTAACTGGAAGTATGTAAGGGTTTTACTGGGTTGATCATCATCGAAAAAATATTGATATGCGACATCATTGCCACGTGTTTTAGCTAAATAAACTAAAGACGTTACTATATTTGTATTCATTCCGTGTCCAAAAACGATAAGTACAACGCACAAAGACAATAAAAATTGTATTCATCTGTGGCGTTGAACATTTACGATTCATAATTGACAAAAATCAATTATTGCATTTAAAGTAGTCGTTGCATCATTAGGCATAACTACTTTGTATACTTCTAACGACATCCAGCACTACAACGCTGATTAATTGATCCAAACTAAAATAACCACAGAAAAACTGTTATTACATTAAGTTAGTAGCAAACAGAAATCATAAATCTCGTATAAACGACAACAGAACTACAAATAATTTCTTTAAACTTAACAATCAATATAAATTGTTCAAAAGCCAAGCTATTATTAAATTGTAAACCAAAAAACAAAAACAAAAACAAAACAACATAAAAACAAAAAATTAACACAAAAATGAATATTTACTGACGTTAAACAGTAAATGATGTTAGCAGGCTTGAATACAAAAGTGCATTACAGGCGGTTACATCTAAAACATAGCGCTAAAAGCCCACAAGATTGTTCAAAAATAATACCTTTTATATTTAATAACAATTAAGCCTTGAATTTATAAAAAGCTTAGCCTAACTAATTTATTTTGCTAATTTTTTTACTATTTGTCTTTCGAAAAATAGTGTTTGCATTGAGTGATTTACAATATGTACAAGGCTGTTGGTAGGATAAATAAAAATTAATGCATTTCATTGGCAGTCGCGTTCTATGGGTGTAGGAACAAGTGAAGAGATTATAATATTACTTTTTAAGTTAGTGTGTTATCGCCCGTCAATACTTGTAATAACGTGACTAATTTAGCACCAGTTTTTACCTTTTAAGTGCACCTTTGAAAAATAACAGCTGCGATTTAAAATTATCAAATACCTAAATCTTGAATCACATCGCTTAAGATACTGAGCGTGCATCTAAATAATTTAGATGCACGCATTTAGGGGGGCTCTTTGAGGTATGAATTTTGTTCTAATCAAAAGCTTTCAATGCTAGGAATTGGCTATGTAAGTAATCTATGTTAATTGCTCATGACAACGTAGTGTGAGCCTGAGGACAGTGCCATTGGGTATTTTTCTACGTTATCACTTGACCTACATAGAATTGCTAGGGCTACAGGCTTTACCTTGCCAATATACCCGAGTGACTGCAACAAAACACACAGCAAAGATCAACACGCCTAATAAGCATATTACCTATTCTATTTTATCGCATATCGGTTTATCTAGCACAACATGGCTGGCATCACACGCAATAAATGATTGCCCATCTACGCCTATAAACTCCCCAGCCCAATCACTTGCATTGGCTTTAATATCAATGGCTAAATAACCAAACTTACCTTGTGTATTAGTAATACTCATTTGTTCATCAACCTTAACAGATACACTTTGGTTTGATTGTTTACTGCTTAAGCTGACACCGCTATTGCCTACAACAATTTGAGGGGGCCTGTGACTATTTTGCTGTGGTGTGATCGACTGGTAAATATGCATATGTCCAGACAGTGATAATGCAACCTTCAATGGCAACATGCCCGCTTTAGTATTTGTAAGCGCTACTTGAAGTTGCTTATTGAGCGTATCCAAAGGCGATACGCTATTTACACCCCATATAGGCCGATGCGTCATAACCCATGTAGGATTAGCAGAATTGCTAGCGAAGGCATTTAGGTGTTCAAATTGCTCAGTGTACTGGGCAGTTAATTGATTACTTGCCAACTCATCACACGCGTTTGCCGAATCATAAACCCAAATGTTTAACCTTTTTAATGGTAAAGCATAGGGCTTTATCATAGCGATATGATCAACCGCAGTTTTTGGTGGGGTGTTAAAATCACCTTGAAAAGGGCAAGATTGTTGATTAACTGATTGCTGAAATTGCCCGCCAGGGCCAAAAAAGTAGAACCAACCGATACCTGCCCTTGAACACAATTCGTGATTACCGCGAGCAAACACCCAAGGTGCATTGCTCATTAACTTCTTGGCGGGTTTAAAAAAGTCTAATTCCCAGCTTAACCATGTATCAGGCTTAGGGCTATTTTTAGCGTTTTGACTGTAGTAAGTGTCTTCTAACCCACAACTGTTGCCACCATAACCACCGTCACCCGCATCATAAGCATATATATCCCCATTAATACTACCCGATGTACTACGGTAGTTATAATCCCCCATATGCAGTAGTAAATCGGTATTATTTTGTGCTGCTATATCAGCTAACGTTTTAAAAGGTTCTGCTGCTTGCTGTTTACACACTTTAGTTTTACAGCCTGTATCACCAAATATCTGAACATTACTAGGGTCTAAAGATGCCTTTGAAAGCTGCAGATTACTTCCTTTAACTTGGTAGCGAGTCTCAGGCTCTAATATGACTTCACACACAGTAACAGGAAACTGGTTTGACGCTGGCTTCAAACCCCTTAATACCGTTGCTAATACCTTACCATGCTCGCTAACGACTTCAGGACATAACTGTGAACTTGCTAAGTCTCCTTGAACAATTATTCGCCCATATACAAGTATTGTTCCTGTATTAGAAGGCGCTAACATGGAGTATGCAAATAGTAGGTCATTTCGAGTAGTTGCATTACTATTACTGCTTGGCTTTACACAGCCTAAAAGTAATACAATGATAGTTATAAGAACACAGAAGGTACGCATAAATATATTCCTTTAATAAAGTCTTAAGTAGATTCTAATAAACAATAAATTATTCACACGATTTTTTTC
>NZ_ARPN01000045.1:0-6872 GCF_054966645.1 Pseudoalteromonas sp. SANK 73390 | reverse complement strand
AATTTGCTGCACAACTGGCTGTGTTAGCGCGTTTGGCTTGATTGTTGGCACTTCGCCAACCTCAACCCGTCCTTTATAGAGTGCGGAACCCTCAACACTTGGCAACGTCGGCTGTGCAACAGGCGCTAGTTGTTGTTTGACTTGCTGAGTGAGCGAACTAGGCGTAGCGGGGTTTGCAGACTGAATTTGCTGCATTATAGGTTTATTTGGGGGTGCGCTGTCTGCTTGCAAATCACTTGCCATGGCTGGCGTAACAGCCATCGTGCCAGCCAGTGCGATTGGTTTAACTAGGCTTGTACCAGGCTTTTTCTCTTCATCATCACCAAAACCAAACCAACCGCCAACACTGCTGATTGCATCGCCCAATTTGCCAAATGCTGAGAGTGTTTTTTCTATAAACCACAAAGCTGCTCTAAATGGTGTCGTTACTATATTCACTAGCCCACCAAATACAGTACCGACAGTCTGCCCAGCACTTGCAAATCCCGCCAGTTCATCGCTTACCATATTCACAGGGGTGAACAAATTCGATACCCAATTAAACACAGTGCTGAGACCATCGCCAATCCAGCCAAGTAGCTTACCAACTGGGATCAAGCTGCTTGTTAGCGGCTTTATCGCACTTACAAACCCATCCCATAAGCCACCCATAAACGCCTTTATGGGCTGCCAGTACTTGTAAACGAGTACCGCCCCAGCCGCTATTGCCATCACCGCCCAACCAATTGGCGTTGTTAGTAGCGCGGCTCCCATGGCTTTAATGCCTACTGCAACAGCGGGCAGTGTGACAGTTGCAAATGTAATTAATCCCGCTTTTAGTGCCCCTAACTTACTGGCAAATGCTAGCACTCCTGAGCCTGCGCCTAGTGCATTGGTTGTTGCCGCAGTCGTGGCGGCGGTTGCATTAAACGAGGCGAGATTAAACCGTCCCATGGTCACCATGGCACTGAGCGTTTTTATGGCTATGCCAGCTTGTAACCAACCACCTGCTAAAAAGGTACTTGCATACCCCGCTGCAATTGAGGTGACTTTTATGGTTGTTAAACCAACGGCGAGGCCTACCACCACTTTTGTTGCAACTGGGAATGTGTTTGCAACGGTTGCTACACCGTCTACTACGGTGCCGAGTGAACCCGCAACCCAGTTAACAGCAGGTAATAGCACTGAGCCAATGTTGACGCCGAGTCGATTAACCTGGTTCTTTAGTAGAGTCAGGCTGTTTGCTGTGGTGTTGCTTCTTACTGCAAACTCTTTTTGCATCGAGCCTGCATAGTCGCCTTGCTTTGAAACCAGTTTCAGGGCTTTTTTGTAGTTGTCTAAGCCACCGACCAACTTAGCCATATCATCAGCATATTCTGCGCCAAACATATCGGCCAGCACGCCCGTTACATCGTCGGTTTTTTCCAGTGTCTCTAAAAATGAAATGAGTGCGCCTTGGGCGTCTTCTTCAATGTTTTGCTTCAACTCTGTCGCGCTTAGGCCGAGCGTTGATAATCCTCTCTGGAATGACTTACTTTGCTTGTCTGCTGTCTTTAACTTCAGCAACAGTGCATTGATACCCGTTGCAGCCACTTCGGGTGGGGTCTTTAGTTCTAGGAACGTCGCGCCGAGTGCTCCAACTTGTGCGGCGGTCAACCCAAACAACTGAGCAGTACTACCTGCGCGGTTTGCTATATTCAGCATTTCCTTTGCGCGAGCGTCCATATTGTTGCTTAAATGGTTGTAGGCATCGCCCAAACTCACAACTTGTGTTTGATTGAGTTTGAATATGGAGCGCATCCCCGTCATAGCGGCCCCAGCTTCACGCCCCGACATATCAAATGCCACGCCCATTTTTGCGGCATCTTGTGCAAATATCAGCAGCTCTTTACGTGCAATACCTGCTTGACCTGCGGCTGCTACAATGTCGCCAATGCCATCAGCGGCCATGGGTATAACCGTGCTAAGCCTCAGTACATCTTGCCCCATTTGAGCCAGCCCTAGAGGGGTATCAAAATCAACAACCTTGCCCACGTCGGCCATGACGCTTTCAAACTTAACCGCTGCAGCAACTGGGGTCAGCATTGCGGTACCCAATGCCGCAGCATCGAGCATTTGATTACGATAGTGATCACGTTTGGCCATCACTGTTTGATGGCGCTGCATGGTGGTTTGTAAATCAGCGTACTTACGTTTTAGCGTTGTGAGTGTTTGGCCTAGCTGTGTATGTTTATGCGATAGCTGTGTGGCTGTAATACCGTTTGCAGCCATCGTTTTACGATGAGTATTTAGCGCCCGTTGGCTATCGCCTAATCGAGTAGACAGCTTGTTCAGCTCTTTATGTGCAACACCAACTTTGTTTTTTAGTTTTGTGTGTTCGGTTGCTGCTTGAGCCAACGCTTTATTTGTTTTGCTTAAATCAGTTTGTGATTGCTGGTATGCAACTTTTACTTGTTGCATTTCCTGTTTTGCCGCTTTAATTGCGGCCGTCATCGCCTCTGTTTTAGTCTCTGCATCGCGGTGCGTTTGTTTGAGCTGTGCTAATTTTTGCTGTGCTTTGGTGTAGGCGTTTTTCGCATTGATTGTTGACAGTGCAGCGTTGTCAGCCGATTTTGCTAATTGAGTATGTGCAGTATGTGATTGCTTCAGTTCAGTTTGGTATTGCTGCAATTTACTACGCGCAGACTCAATATCGGCGCGTGTTGTCTTGAGCTGTTCACTAACTGTTTTAAATCCACTGATCGCATTTGATGTAGACTCAACCTGTTTAACCGTTTCGCCCAATCTGTTAAATTGGTTTACACTTTGACCAATAACGGTTTTAAAACTACCCGCTAGGGCCGCACCAATGATGACTGAAACTGCTAACGACTTACCGACTGCCATATTAAATACCTGGTTAAGTTGCATTGAGAAACTACTGAACTTTAAAGTGCTGTATAGCTTCAGTTTTATAGGCGTGTTTGCCTATCTGCTGTTTTCCTCCGATTGGGTAGCGGCCTTAATCGGTGCGCCAGTATTAGCGGCGTTGTTAACGCTCAGTTTCTCTTTGATTGTATTTGTGGTGGGGATCATGATTCTGATCCCCCTTGGAGTGTGGCTATTAGCTCGTAGTATTTTGTTGCCTCTTCTGCTGGCATCTCCAACCACTCACCAATCCCGCCTCCCGTAAAGTGGGCTAGCGCCAAAACTAGCCCTCGGATCTCAACTTCGTTTAGGACAAAAAACTGCGAAACGTGTTTTGCACCTGTTGATAATCAGACAAATCCAACTCATCCATAAAATCGGGTGCTTGCTCACATAAATTTGCAAACAAATCTTTTTCCGACTCTGCGTCAGATTTGCCGCTGGTCATTGAGCGTAGTTGGTCTTTGAGTTTGGGGCGGCGCATTGATAATTCGCTAACGGTCTCGCCCTTGTACTCGATGGGAAATGCTAATGTGATAGTTGTTGTGCTCATTTACTTGTCCTCAGTTTTAGTTTGACGAGATTTGGTTGCTGTTGGTTTTTGCTCTGATAGCTTACCAGCGGCCAGCCAGTTGGCCGCTTGACGAGGTGTTAGATCTATCGTACCGCCAGCGCTATACGCTTTGTGTTCATGTACAACAGTTTTAACCACATCATAGGTTTGTGTTTTTGCTTGTTTTGTTTGCATGTTATAACTCCAAAATACCGCGACGTTGCGCGAGCACGTCTACACCGTTTATGACTTGCACGTTATTGAGCTGGTCGATCTCAATGGGAGTTTGGCCGTCGTAGGTTAATTTGTAATATGTGAGTGTTGCTTTGAGTTTTAGCTCACCTGGCTTTTTACGCTCCCATGTTCCAAAGTCAATTTCAGTCCAGCGGCCAACCATTACGACTTCAAATGCAATTTCTTTTGCATCACTTTCTGATTTAAATGAACCTTTAACACGCAGCTTTAATCCGTTAATGTCGAGCGTGCCAAAGTTTTTAAAAATAGCGTTGTTAGGTTCAGCAATGACCAGTTCGCTTAACTCGATTTTGTCTTGGCCCATATCCAGCTCAATTGGCCCCGCCAGTCCACTGCCCATATAGTCTTCTGTTATGCGTGTTAACTTAGGCAATTGAATAGACACACCACGGCCGCCATAGCCTTCACCATCAATAAAGACGTTAAAGTCTTTGAGTGTCTTTGGTAGTTGAACAGCCATCAGAAAATCTCCTCTAGATATTTGTCTGTCATGCGTGAACGGAATGTGATTGATTCAGCGGGGTACACAGGGGTAAAATCGAAGTCAAAATAGGTTTTGCCCTGTGCAACCTGGCTCGGGGTGTTTAGTTCAGGGTCAGCCCAGCATTTGCCGTTGATAATCGCGCCTTTGGCTTTCAAGTCGCGCAAAAAGGCATTAACACCTTCAACAATCTCGTTGAAGTACGTATCTCCTGAAATGCCTCTATCAACCGCCCATAAGTGCGCCGCTAATAGCGAGTCATTGATAATGTCGGCTGTGCGTGCCACGCATTCATAAATCCATTTAGGATCTGCTGAGCAGTTACGTGGCCCCCAAACGCGATAGCCTTTCTCATTAATGATGGTGCCTACATGCTCTTTGTTGAGCAGGTTTGCGCGGCTAGCAACATCACCCAGCTCAAAATCAATGGCGCGTGTTGTGCCAACCATGCCATTAATCAACTTATTACTAATCGAGTGCCAAAAGCCTTGTTCGTTGTCCACTTTGGCTCGCACACCTGCTATGCGTGCGCTGTTAGGTTGGGCAATTTCGCCGTTACTCGCGGTGTCCCATACGCGCACCCATGGGTCGCACAGATACAGGCGTTTAGAGCCAAACTTGTTACGCAAAGTTATAGCTTCAGCGTCGCTTGTATCTGGGCCACTGGCATAAACCATCGCCCGCAATTTATCAGCAATGCTCACCATTTCAGTTATAACTGCTTCAATATGATCAAAACCTGGGGCGATGAGGATACGGGGCTTAACACCTAATGAGCTTTTTGCAGCACGTAGCGCTTGTAGGCCCGTATATTGCTGCGTTGCAGGGTCTACGCCGCCAATCACGTTTGATTGCGTTTCCGCTGGGCTGGCACCTTCAGGCACACGGACTACAACCACAATCGCACCGCACTGGTCAAAAATCGCATCGAGCGCTTGAGGGAGCGTGCCTTTACCATCATTGGTCATATCCAGCTTGCCCGCTTCCAATCTGCTACCCGCAATTAATGTGGGTGTGTTTAGTGGGAATGCTGCGGCGTCAGCGTCAGGAGCCGTGCCAACAATCCCAATAACGGACGTCGATGCAACCTGTATAGGACGTGGGCCGTCGTTGAGTTCGAGAACCTGGACGCCGTGTAAATAATCTGTGCTCATAGTTTACTGCTCCTGTGGTGGGGTTGGCCAAACAACTAATGCAGGATCGTCGTTGCTGCCTGGTAAATCGCGTAGCGCTTGACGATAGTCAGCCCATGCCTGTTTTTGTGCTGCTGTGAGCGGGGTGTCGGGCATTTGTGTGTAGTCGCAGTCCGCTAATCGTCTATCGCGATTAGCTCTAATTTCCAACCATTTTTGTTCACTAATAGCTGCATCAACCGTTGACCTGTCAATTCCGTGTGCGACGAGTTCATCAACAGTTTGATTCATAAAAATAGTACCGTTGTGTGTTAGTGTAATTAACATGTGTCCCCCTACATTGTTAGATTTGTCGATGTTGACGTTAAATCGATATTTAAAAAATCTGACAGAGTTGCGTGGTTGTTCAGCGTTATTGATACGCCGATACCGTAAATGTCCAAAGGCAAAACTCTGGCCCCATAAAATGTGAAAAAGTGATTTTTGGAATCAGGTTGTGACGGAGTTAGGGAGATCAATTCCGTGTGGTGAAAACTAATTTGATGTCTAAACAGCGACTCACCTGAACCTGCTGTGTGAATGTGCAGCAGCTGATTGTCAGCAATTTCTAATTTACCAAATAAAACTGATATGCGGCGGCAATTGCCAAACATCGCCCTATTTGAGTAAACGTTAGGTAGCGGTTCTCCAGTTGCAGTGTACGTTTTAAAATCACAGTACCATGACAACAGTTCTTGCGTATCCAACATTGCTCCACTTGCGGAGCCTTGAACGATTTGAGCTGTATTTTGAGTCTCATCTCCAGTTAACGAAAAACTGGTTACAATGATGCAATCGCGAGCTTGTATATGGTCAGTTAGCGCCAACGTTTGTCCTTTTCTTACATTTATTAGTAGTTGGGCATAGTGATTTTTAGTGAGAACCCTCAGTTTTGAGCATGTTCTGATTGCAGTTTGTTCTGATAGTCCATCATTACTGTCATCGCCAAATTCAGGATCTATATATAATTTAGCTATTCGTGCACTACTAACTCGCTCGTCAAACTTTGTAGTCAAAAACTCATAAAAACTGTCAGCAATACTGAGCATTTGGCTATCAACTTCCCCCATTTTCGCTGCAACTGTACTATTGATAGTGCTGAGTTTACTTGTCACTTCACTTGTCAGCTCATTGCTAGCGACAACTAGCTCTGCGTTGGTTTGTTGTAGCTGGGCTACGGATTGTTCGACTGTTGGCATGGTTATACTCCTAATGTCATGAGTCTGTCGTTTAGTAAAATTTCACGAAGATTCGATCTTAATTGCGCCTTGGCGATACGAGCTTGTGCATCGCACATGGCAATAAATTCAGCGCCGTAAAACATGTTGATGTCGCCTGTGGTGGTTACATCAATGGCTGAAACAGGCACAGCGCTCAGTACTAAATCAAACCCCTGTATTACGGTCGCGAGCTGTGTTTGATAAAACAGCGTGTTGTCGGGGTGTGACCACGCCGCAAACAAGGTGCCGTCTTCTAGAAAAAATCCCACTTCTCGCACAGGGTATTCACTTGTGCTTTTAAACTC
>NZ_ARPN01000044.1:0-649 GCF_054966645.1 Pseudoalteromonas sp. SANK 73390 | reverse complement strand
AAACGATTCGCAATTTGTAACCCTGCCGCATCGTCCTTAGCACTATTAATACGAAGACCAGAAGAAAGGCGCTGAAATGCTGTATCTAGTTCACTGCCTGACTTCATCAATTGTCGCTGTGCATTTAAGCTCGATACATTGGTGTTTACATATAAGCTCATTTTTCACCTCTACCCTAATCTCTATTAGTGTTATGAGTAATACAGAGCAAAAAACAGACCAACCAGTTTAAAGTAAAATAAATTCAAAGGGTTAAATCTAAATGTAAATAGGGAACACATAATATAAAAAGATAGTAATGGTAGGAGCTTGCCACTTGGCTGGTAATAAATTGCCGCATGAAAGCAGTCAAAGAGAAATAGGTGCCAAAATAACAGGTATCTACCTTGGCACAATGTTTGCTTAGATATATTTGTTGAGCTTCTCGCTTATGCAGCCCGAAACTGCTTAGCTTGGAGTAACGTAATAGCCTCCTGTCATTTGTGCTTTACTGCTCAACTTTTGTGACCGCTCGAAGTACCTCCTCGGTGCTTCGAGCGTATTTCTTGATTATCCTAGTAGCGATAATGCTGATTGTGGACGCTGGTTTGCCTGCGATAAAATTGTACTACTTGCCTGCTGCAAAATCTGCGCTTTAGTCAGCGTTGCC